>CAZYZB010000050.1:0-2917 GCA_964651405.1 uncultured archaeon | reverse complement strand
TAACAATGCCTAGATAATTTTATTAATTTCGTTTTCTATTTCATTTGCAACTTCTTCTATTGACTTTTCAGCATCTACTACAACCCATTTTCCAAAAATGTTTTTACTAGCTAATTCATCATATTTCTTAGAAACTTTTTTTCTGAAATCTAAATCTTTCTCAAACAAATCTAGATTATTTTTCTCCATTTTCTTTCTTTTCATAGCAATATCAGAAGGGACTTTCAAATAAATTATCAAGTCGGGCTTTACAAAGTCAAACAAATCTGCAAATCTTAAAGCCTTTTCTATGGGAAATCCTTGAGAGCACTGGTAGGCTAGGGTTGATGTAAAGTATCTATCAGCCAAAACTACTCTCCCTTCATCTAAAGCTTTTTTAATTTCCTTCATGTCCTTCAGCATATCCAATGAATAGATGAAGAATTGCATATCAGTGCTAAGCGCAAGCTCCTCGTGAAGAAACTTGTGAATCGTGACGCCAACAGGGCTGTTATAATTAGGATATCTTATGTGTAAGACTGGTTGCGACAACCTTTCATTTAATTTTTCCTTTAAGAGCTCAGTTTGGGTTCCACAGCCAGCACCGTCTATTCCCTCAATCACAATCAATTTACCTTTCATTTCAAACCTTTTTCTTGAATTCTTGACTTATTTTTGAATGGTCTACTTTGTCTTGTTTAAAGTATTTTGCATCCTTTTTCATGTAATAAGGTTTTTCACAAGGAGAAGATAATTGCATGAAAACCAATTTGCAAATCCTCATTCCAGGATACAATACAACTGGCATTTTTCCTATGTTTGTTATTTCTAGAACAAGCTTTCCTTCCCATCCTGGGTCAACAAAAGTTGAAGTAACGTGAACAACTACGCCTAGTCTTCCCAACGAGCTTCTACCATCTACTGCTCCTGCCAAGTCATTGGGAAATTTTATGTATTCGTTAACATTTCCTAGAATGAATTCTCCTGGTTGTATTATGAATGATTTTTCTCCATCTAGTTTAACAACTTCAGTTACGTCTTGCGGATTCTTTGGATCAATCAAAGCAGTTTGTGTACTCTTAAATATTCTAAATTCATTTCCTAATGTTAAATCAATCCAAGCAGATTGAAACTGTTCTTCCTTTAGTTTTGGCTCTATGGAAATTCTTCCAGTCTGAATGTAATTCTTAATGTCTTTGTCAGATAAAATCATATTATCATCTCTATTAATTAGTTTTTGAAAACTTATAAAATTGTGGGCCCCGAGAGATTTGAACTCTCGTCACTAGCTCCCAAAGCTAGTATACTGGACCAAGCTATACTAGGGGCCCGTACTTGAGAATATAGAGTTAGATTATTTAAATTTTGAATTTATGCTATTTTATTTCCAAGTTCAACTTCTCTTTCTGGCTTTAATAGCACTACTTTATTGTCTTTGGTTATTACTCCCAGAACTAGTACATCAGAAACGAAGCCTGCAATTTTTTTAGGTGGAAAGTTAGTAACCGCGATAATCTGCTTTCCTAACAAATCTTTCTTTGAATATAACTTTGTTATCTGAGCACTAGAATTTTTTATTCCTAGCTCTCCAAAATCTATTCTTAATTTATATGCAGGCTTTTTAGCCTCAGGAAAATCTTTTACATCTATTATTTTACCCACTCGCATCTCTAGTTTTTCGAAGTCTTCAAATGTTGCCATTATTATCAGTTAAAATTATAGAAATAGATTATTTAAATATTAATTTAAAAGAAAAACTAAGGCAATGAAGGTGGTGATACTCCACTAGCATTGCCAAAAACCTCTGTTCCTATCCCAGTAGGTTGAGTTAAAAGAGGTAACACAAAATAGCCTATCACTATGCCTATCACTAAAATAGCTATAATTAAAATAATTATTTTTCTATCCATTCAATCACTCTCCTGGAAATGGTGGTGGTTGTATTGAGTTTGTTTTAAAATTGCAATCTGTAACTGTTTGAACAATTATACCATTTCCCTTTTCCTGAATTAAATCATCTCCTGATTTTTCTATCCATTTTTGGGCGTCAGAGTCCCATTTGTATATTTTTTCGAAATTGCAACTTCCTTTTATGTTGTTTAATGTTTCTCCAAGCATGTCCTTTGTTACTCCCAACAAGTTCCAGCCTCTTGTAATTGCAAGACCGCTATAAGTTGAATAGCCGTTAAATTTAAACCCTATGTTGCAATCATCATAAGAATAAACCCAGAACGAATGAGTACTCAAGTAATCTAAAAGCTTTTCATTGCCCATAGAATTCACAGCTTCTTCAAAACTCACGTATCTTTGCTTATCAGGCACATACACAAAAGCTACTGGTTTTTTATCTTCAGAGCAAGATCCTTTAATGAAGCCTATTCCTTTTCCAGGAACGCTTACTAGGTTCCAACCCTTATTTAATTCTATATTTATTTTCTCAGTATCTGGGAATGGTGGTGGTTCTGGTGTCTCAACGAATTTTACATGAAGAACACCTATTGCACTGTCGCTTGTAGCCTGATCCTCTTTAAGATAGGCTTTAACTGCAAATTTAAATGTAGCTTCTTTCACAGGCGTTAAATTTTGTTGTGTAGATATGACAGTAGGCTGGGTGATAATAGGTTGACCGGTTATAGTTACTGATCTTTCTGCAACTGTTGCTGTAGTAGTTTCCAAAGTGGTTGTAATACCCTCTGCTGTTTTAACAGATGATGGAAATACTTTTAACTCAAAAGTATTCGATCCACCAGCATGAACACTAATCACAGTCGGAAAGACTGTATGATATGGTAATCCACCAACATCTACTAAATAATTATAAATTTGAGGTCCACATTTGACTATTTCAGTTTTTGCCTCTACAGGAGTTGTCGCGCTAACTGTAGTTTCTGCAGAAGCTAATATTGCACCAGTTGCTATCGATACTCCACCACTTGTT
>CAZYZB010000049.1:0-2991 GCA_964651405.1 uncultured archaeon | reverse complement strand
TTGGAGATCTTAAAAGAAGCCATTACATCAGGAGCTTTTGTTACTGCCAAGTCTCCTAGAAGCATTAAGATAAAAAGAGAAGGAGAATTGATAAGAGCTAAGACTGGAAGGAAAGAAGTTTTAATGAAACTACAAGTAGAGAAAGTAGAATTAAAAGAAAAATTAAGAATCACAGGCAAGATTGTTGAGGCACCAGAAGATGTGGAAAAAGGTTATCATACTATCGAGATAGAGCCTGACAAGTTCTTGAAAGTAGAAAAAATCTGGAAAGGCTGGGAGATAGACAGAATAAAGTCAGCTGAAAGAAAGTCAGAACCTGTTTTAGTTTGTATTTTAGATGAGAGTGAGGCAGACTTCTACTTGCTTAAGGAAAGATACAAGCATCTCGTCCATATAGACTCTGAAGTCTCTGGAAAACGTTATGACACGAAAAAGGCTGATGAAAAACAAAAAGAATACTTCTCAAAAATATTAGAGATATTAAAATCAAAACAAATGAATAAAATAATAATCGCCGGTCCTGCCTTTGCTAAAGACAATGTCCTAAGACTTGCAAAGGAAAGAGAAAAGCAACTTTTAGAAAAAATAATTATTGAGCCAACTTTCCAAACAGGCGAGACTGGACTGCAGGAGCTTTTGAAAAAAGGTTTGATAGAAAAACTAACAAAAATCAGTAGAGTTACAGAAGAGACGCAAGCTGTGGAAAAGCTTTTAGAAGCAGTAAGCAGCAGTGGAAAAGCTGTTTATGGGGACAAAGTGAAGGAAGCAATAGAATCTGGAATGGTTAGCTTGCTACTAATTTCTGATGAAAAAATTAGAGAATATGAAGAGACTCTAGACTTGGCAGACAAGATGAGAGTAAAGATAATGGTTGTTTCATCCCAGCATTCAGCAGGAGAGAAACTTTTAGGACTAGGCGGAATAGCTATATTACTTTATTAATTTTTCTCTTTGTCTCTCAACTATTCTAAGCGCCTTTGGTATTTCTTTTGGAAATTCTAAGCCCCTGTTTAAGAGTTTTTTCTCAACTTTTTTAGCTTCAAATGTTTTAATTGTGAATTCCGTTGCCTTTTCTACATCAAAATTCTTACAAGAAAAGATATCTACGCTCATATATTTATGAGAAGGGAAAGTATGAATGCTTATGTGACTCTCAGCTATTATTACAAAAGCTGAAATTCCGCCTTTATCAAAGGAATTGGGATTTCCAGGATAGTTGATGGCATGAGGCTTTGATATCTTGTGCATGTGTATCAAATCTGGCAAGTCGTCTAGGAACTTTAATACAAAATCCAGGTCTTTCAACTTGTTTTCATTACAACCGTAACAATCAAGCATAAGATGGGGACCAAACATTTTTTCACCTTAAAACTAATAACTAGTTATAAGAAAAGTTCTAGAAGACGAATCAAATGTAATTCTGTTCATTTACTTTTTTGCTCCGATTTTTTCCAATATAAAATAACTATTCATAACTTATTTATAAAACTATCATTTTAAAGATAAAGAGAAAAAAAGAAATTAATAGGGGCAGAATCTACAAATACCACTTGTTACACAATTTGGAAACGGTTGATCTATACTGCATATATAATTAGTTTTACCTGTGCATGTTAAAGTATTTCCTGAGCACGTAGGTGTATAGCCGCTTGAACATGTATATGTTGTAGGGTTGCATGTTTCTGTTTTTGAAACTAGTAAATTAATTGTAGTTGATTTTGGAAACGGTGCGTACAATGAAGATGATTTAGTTTCGTATGTTGACTGTAAATAAAATGTTGAGTAATTAAGTGTTAGAGAGTTAACGCCAAATATGATTCCATCAGGTAACGTGGTTGTCTTTCCTACACCCAAATTAAATGTATAGTTATTAACAGTGTATATACCAACAAGATTTGTAACATTATTCACAGTTTGATATGCAACTGAAATAAGAGTAACATAGTAATCTTTTGTAGTGTAAGTTGTTGAACAAACATAGCACGTGAGTGAGCTTCCGCTACAAGTATAATTTTTTGTTCCACTAGGACAACTGTATGTTTGAGTAGGTGTACATTTCCATTTTGGACATCTTTCTCCTCCTGCAACATATTGAGCTGAAGAACTGAAGTAAAAGTAACCGAATAAAACAACTGCTATCACTAGTATCACTATTATTGCGTAAAGCATTTTTGTTTTCATAATACTCATATAATTAAATATACATGTTGATATAAAATATTAACTATGATAGACATTTTATTGAAAGCATATTTGATTGAGAAAAAACCTTCTTATGGAATTGTTCTAGGCTTTCTTTTTGCAAGTTTAGGAATTGGTTTTTCTTATCTTATTTTCAAGGATGCACCTTCTTTCCCAGCTATTTTTCTAACTACACTTGCACTCGCTCCAGTAGTAATCAGACTAATGAAGAATGAGGAATGGGAACCAAAATTTGAAAAAATACTTCAAAGACATAAAAAAGTTATAGAAATTTACTTCTACTTATTCTTTGGAATGTCTCTTGCTTTTGCCTTATTTTATACTTTTCTACCAGAAAGCACTTCTGGATTAATTTTTAGTGAACAGGTTAAAAAGTTTGGAGCAGGACTCTTCTCACTTGAATTTAACCTAGATTTTCTATTAAAACAGTCAGCACTCTTTTCTAGGATTGTTATTAATAATCTTGGCTTGATGTTCTTCTTCTTTCTTTTGTCTTTGTTCTACGGTTCAGGCTCATTACTTCTCTTGTCTTGGAACGCTTCAATCTTAGGATTGATGTGGGGAAGGATGGCGAAAACTATGCTCTTCTTAAATAATCCTTTAGTTTTCGTGACAAACACTTTCTTTAATTTCCCTTATCTTTTACCAGAAGTTCTAGCTTATTTTTTAGCTTCTATAGCAGGAGCTGTAGTCTCTGTAAATCTAACTAAGAAAACAAAAGTAGGAATAGCTATGCTGGATTCCTTATTTTTCTTAGTAATATCTATAATCATAATAGTTATAGCTGGA
>CAZYZB010000048.1:0-3072 GCA_964651405.1 uncultured archaeon | reverse complement strand
GCAGCAATAAGCATTTAAAGATTAGTTTTCTATCAGGTTGTATGAAAATAACAAAAATTGAAAAAGGATTTTTAGCGCATGGCAGAGTTTATGTTGAAGATTTAGACGAACAAAGAGTTTATGGCGCATATGATAATCCTGAAATTAGTGAATTAGCCAAAGAACACGGTCTTGTTGTAAGCAATCCAAACGGTCTAGTATTTTTTAGAGGACCAGAGCCTGTATGCGGAATAAATGTTCCTAATAGATATATATTTTTATACCCGGAATACCAAAAATTGGTAGAAAAAGTTTCAAAGTTAGTTTTAGGTGAAAGTTTAAATGAGGCTATATTAAACTTTAAAAAATCGTCTAAAGGGAAAGATGATGAAAAAAGAAAACCGTAGGTTGTCCTTTTCTTTATATCAATTTTCCAACCCAGTAAATTAGCAAAAGAAGAACTAACACAATTAAAAATTCTCCGAAGCCTCCTGTTTTTATCGGTCCGTTGAACTTCAGTTTCTTTATTGGCCATAAAGGAGTAATGCCATTATGCGTAAGCGCGTCGGATATCAAGTGGCTGAAGAAACCGATTGAGATTATGGTTGCAGCAGTTCTATCCAAGCCTAGGTTGTACGCTATAAACAAAACTATCATTAAAAACCAGATGTTGTGGCAGAGCTTGCGATGATATTTTCTTGGTTTTATGTCTAGGTCAGGTAATAGTACACCTAGGAAGGCAAAGAATGCCATGTAGATTGGAAAAGTTAAGACAACTCCAAATAGCAAAAGAATAAGAAATGCCATTATGATGTGTGTCATTCTTTGCATATGATAAACTTATAAGTTAACTACATAAATTCTTTTCTTATGAAAGCCAAGGCGATTTTTTTTGATATCGACGGCACCATACTGCCGTTCGAGGGAGTAATCCGCAAACTTCAGGAAACATGCAGGCACTTTGACACTAGGATTCTCACAAAGAAGGAAATATTAGAACGCACAATAGGCTATAAGATTGAGGAAAGCATACCAAAACTTATCCCGGAAACCAAAAAATTCATAAACGATTTTGCAAATTACTACAGGGACATCTACAACAGAGATGTCAGGTCAATAAAACCATTTCCGTATGTCAAAGGAGTTTTCAAGTTTGTCAAGAAAAATAAAATCAGGATAGGAATAATAACTACAAAATCCAGAACCCAAGCAGAGGTTACTTTAAAATACTACAAGCTGCCTTACGACACCTTGGTAGGTGGGAATGATGTAAAGAAAAGAAAACCTGATCCTGAGCCTGTACTGAAGGCTTGTAAAAATTTGGAACTGCGCCCAAGGCAATGTGTATTTGTGGGTGATCATCCGTTCGACATGCTAGCAGCTAAGTCAGCCGGTTGTTTTGCAATAGGTGTCCTGACTGGTTGGGGAAACAGAAAGAATCTTAAGAATGCTGGAGCAGATTATATTATAAAAGATTTAAGAGGTTTAAAAAAATTAATAGAATAGGTGATAAAGTTCGAAAAATTTTACGTCACGACAGCTATAGACTATCCTAATGCAAAGCCTCATCTAGGTCATGCATATGAGAAAATAATAGCAGATGTTATGGCTAGATGGAATAGGCTAAAAGGAAAAGACGTTTTTTTCTTAACAGGAATGGATGAGCATGGCCAAAATATAGAAAGAGCAGCAATAAGAGCTGGCAGAACACCTCAAGAAATTGTAGACGAGATGGCTATTTTCTTTAAGGATCTCTGCAAGAAACTAAACATAAGTTATGATGATTTTATCAGGACGACGGAAGCTAGACATATAAAAGTTGCACAGGAGATTTTCAAAAAAGTTTTTGACAAAGGAGACATTTACAAGGGATTCTATGAAGGATTATATTGCGTTTCATGTGAAGCTTACTATACTGAGAAGGATGCAGTTGATGGGAAATGTCCTATCCATAAGAAGGACTTGGAAGTATTAAAGGAAGATTCATACTTTTTCAAACTTGGTAAATATCAAAAGCAAATAATAGAGCACATAAAGACTAACAAGAGCTTCATACTTCCAGAGACGAGAAGAAATGAAATATTAAACAGACTTGAGCAAGACTTAAAGGACTTGAGCATTTCAAGAGTTAGCTTCAAATGGGGAATACCTTTGCCGATTGACGAGAAGCATGTCATCTACGTTTGGTTTGACGCTTTGTTAAATTATATTTCTGCTCTTGATTATCCAAATGAAAAGTTCAAAAAATATTGGCCAGCTGATGTTCAGAACATAGGAAAGGACATATCATGGTTCCATACTGTCATATGGCCTGCTATTCTTTTAGCTGCAGACATAGAGCTACCGAAGACAATCTTTATTCATGGTTTCATAAACATGGGCGGAGAAAAACTTTCAAAGTCAAGAGGAATTATGGTAGACCCATTTGAATTAATTAATAAATATGGCGAAGACACAATAAGATACTTTTTAACTAGAGAAATTCCTCTTGGAGAAGATGGAGACTTTTCTGAAGGGGCCTTGATAAACAGGCATAACTCTGAGTTGGCGGACTCGTTGGGTAATTTAGTAAATAGAGTCTTAGTTTTAGTTGAAAAGAACTTCGATGGAGTAGTTCCAAAACCTTATGGAGAGGATTTGAAAAAAATTGCTTTAAGTGTTAACAAGGCTGTTGAAAATTCAATGAACGAATTCCAGTTTCACAACGCCTTAAATGATATTTTTTATTTTGTGAACGAGACAAACGCATACGTCAACGAGAAAAAACCTTGGGAGATAAGAAGTAGGAACGAGCTTGGTGGTGTCTTGTACAACTTGTTAGAGAGTTTAAGATTTATAGCAATTTTACTTCATCCTTTTATTCCAGAAACATCTGGGAAAATCTTTGACCAGTTGGGATTAGAAAGAAAATTTTTATTTAGCGATTTAGAGTGGGGCAAGCTTAAACCTGAGACCAAGACAAAAAGAGGAAAGATTCTTTTTGAGAAAATTAAAATATAAGAAAATAAAATAATAAATACAAAAACTAAAATCTATTCAAATAATTGTTTTATATTCTTGCTACATGAGCAAATGCTGGTGTTATTATAACAA
>CAZYZB010000047.1:0-3367 GCA_964651405.1 uncultured archaeon | reverse complement strand
TATTTCTTTCATTCACAAACTTCAGAATTAAACTTATGTTATGCTTTGATGCAAGGCTCTTTCTCAGTCTTAACTTTGCATTAGGACCGCTCCTTCCTTTAGGAAAATAACCCTTTTTCAATGATTCTATGTAGGTATTAGTATCCGTAATTATCCCTTTATCGATAATTCATAGAATCAGTAGGCAATGAAAGTATTTAAACCTATATACTTTATATTCAGCAAAAGGTTTATCCTATATATCTTATGCTAGACCTATCAAAGTCTTTCACTAGTTTTACTGGAGAGTCTATCCTCGGAGAACCTTCTGGGTAAATCAAGTTTGGGAAGAATTTGTTCATGCCTTTTGATAGTTCAGCTATTATGCTATCAGGACCGAAGATTTTGTAGCTTATTTCATATGTCAAGTCCCTAACCAGTCTTTCATCAAAGTATCCTAAGCTATGTAAGTATTCATGAAGCAACGTAGAGAAAATGTAAGGATTAAGCAGACTCGGATTAGTCTCTTGGATTCTTTTTAGCGGAGTCTCATTCATTATTATTATGTTCGAGCCTGAGGCATAGTATGCTCCTACTAGTCCTTCAGGTGAGTTTCCAAGCTGAACCAATCCTAATTCAAGACCTGCTCTACTTTTCCTTGAAGTTTTCCATACAGCGTCTTTAACAATCTCAAATATGTCAGATATTGAAATAGATTCTTTCAGCTTACGAGAAAAACTTTTATCCATACTAACCGATATACCTCGTTGCCTCAATTTTCTCTACTTTCTCTTTTTCTGCTTTTGGCTTTGGTAATTTTATTGTTCCAAAGTCCTTCTCATATCTCTTTAAATTCTGTTGAAGTATATCTGCAAAAATCTTTGCGAACTGTGGATCCAAAACTAGCGTCTTGTGTTTTACTACAAATGTCTGTTGGTGTTTATCTTCAAAGCTGTCAAATCTAGGTGTCATTTGCGTGAAGTCTATGATAAACTTGCTTGAAGAGTGAGACACCGTAGCATTGTCTGTGAAAAAAACTGGTTCACTGTGGTCTAAAGAGACATTGACATTTTTTTTCTTTTCATCCATATTATCACCCTATGTATCTAGCCTCATCCATTTTAGTTTTCTTCGAGTCTTCTACAGCCTTCTGGTATTTTGCTGTAAGGTCCTCTACTATTGAAGGCTTTATTTTCTTCAAAGCCTTTTCAAAGTTCTTCATTGTGATTTCATTGGCTTTAATATCTTCCCTCAAAGCAAACAGTGCTGCCTCTCTGCATAAAGCCTCTATGTCTGCTCCTGAATAGCCGTCAGTTTCTTTTGCTAGTTTCTCTAAGCTAACTGATTTCAGAGGCATGTCTCTTGTATGAACCTTGAATATTTCTAGTCTAGTCTTCTCATCTGGTGCAGGGACATATATTAGTCTGTCAAATCTGCCAGGTCTTAGCAAAGCTGAATCAAGTATGTCTGGTCTATTTGTTGTCGCAATAACAACAACTCCTTCCATATCCTCTATACCTGACAGTTCCGTCAGAAGCTGGGATACAACTTGCTCAGTAACTCTTGTTCCCATTTCTACTCCTCTTTTTGGTGCTAGAGCATCGATCTCGTCAAATAATATGATTGATGGTGCGACCTGCTTTGCTCTTCTGAATAAATCTCGTAATTTTCTTTCAGATTCTCCAACCCACATGGTTAAGATTTCAGGTCCCTTGACTGCTACAAGATTTACACCTGCCTCATTTGCTAAAGCTTTTACTATATAAGTTTTTCCAACACCTGGTGGGCCATAAAGCAAAATTCCCTTTGGCGGTTTAACTCCTATTCTTTTGAAGCATTCAGGATTTCTTATCGGCCATTCAACAGCTTCTTTCAAAGCGTCTTTTACGTCTTCCAAGCCTCCAACATCCTCCCATTTTACTTTTGGCACTTCTACCAAAACTTCTCTCATTGCAGATGGTGGAACCATTCTTAAAGCATAATCAAAATCTTCTTTTGTAACTTTTAGTTTTTCCAGAATTTCTTTTGGTATTGACTCATCTTCTTTTAATGCAGATATTTCTGGTATTACTCTTCTCAAAGCATGCATTCCTGCCTCTTTTGTTAAACTTGCAATATCGGCACCAACATATCCATAGGTAACGTCTGCTATTTTATCCAAATCTACATCCTTAGCTAAGGGCATTCTTCTACTGTGAATTTGTAATATTTCTTTTCTTCCTTTTTTATCTGGAACAGGAATTTCTATTTCCCTATCAAATCTCCCTCCTCTTCTTAAAGCAGGATCTAATGCATTTGGTCTGTTTGTTGCAGCTATAACTACGACTTTGCCTCTTGATTTTAATCCATCCATTAAAGTCAGCAGTTGAGAAACTACTCTTCTTTCTACCTCACCTGTTAACTCCTCTCTTTTCGGTGCTATAGCGTCTATTTCATCAATGAAAATTATACTTGGTGCATTCTTTTCTGCGTCATCAAATTTGTTTCTAAGATTTTCTTCTGAGCCTCCATACCATTTACTCATAATTTCAGGACCTGCAATAAGAATAAAATTTGCTCCTGATTCGTTTGCAACTGCTTTTGCAATTAAAGTTTTACCAGTACCTGGAGGACCATGCAATAATACTCCTTTTGGTGGCTCGACTCCTAGTCTTTCAAAAACCTCCGGTCTCCTCAAAGGCAATTCAATCATCTCTCTGATTTTAGGAACTATTTCTCCTAGTCCACCAATATCCTCGTAAGTAACATCAGGCATCCTAGCTGCTCCAACTTCAACAGCCTCAGGCAGAAGTTCCAATTCTGTCATATCAGTTATTTGCGTTATTCCTTCTGGAATAGTTTTAACTACTACAAATTTTATTTCGCTTCCCATTGGAAAGAAAACTTCATCAAAGTCTATATTAAACCCAGCTCCTTTCAATAGGTCAGAGAAAACATTAAAATCGTTAAAGTTATTCCCTTTTGTTTTAAAAACTGGGTTTGTGAGTATTATATCTCCTTTAAACATAGGTCTCATAAAAAGATTTTGTTTTAATAGGTTCGGATGAATATTAATCGTATAACCTTTTTGAGCAGGAGCTATTGTAACTTTCTTTGCCTCCTTTACATCTGATTTTCTAATTTTAACAAGCTCTCCTATGGAAGCATCGCAGTTCTTTCTAACCAAACCATCCATTCTTATGATATTTAGCCCCACATCTGCAGGATAACTTCTTATTGCAACTGCTCCAGTCTTAATTTTTCCTTCGATTTCCACGACGTCTCCTTCTTTAATCCCGACTTTCCTCATTGTATTAGTGTCTAGTCTGATGATACCTCTTCCAAAATCTTCTCTTCCAGTAAGTTCTCCTACTTTTAGTTTTATTTCTTCTTCTGCCATTTAATCACC
>CAZYZB010000046.1:0-3739 GCA_964651405.1 uncultured archaeon | reverse complement strand
GAAACTGATATTACGTTCTCATGGAACAGCTGCATCTGCAAGAACTTTATTTGAAAACAAAGATACTCCAGCAAAATACTTTATGATTGATAGGAATTTTAGACCAGATGTTATTGATGCAAAACATTTGATGGAGTTCGACCACTGTGAAGGAATTGTTATTGGTGAAAATCTTACATTTAGTCATTTGCTAGGATTTTTGAAAGAAATTGCAGAAGCAATAGGAGCAGAAGAAGTTAAGTTCAAACCTTCATACTTTCCCTTTACCGAGCCTTCGGTAGAGATGTATGTTAAAATTCCTAAGCATGGACTGGTAGAAGTCGGCGGGGCAGGTTTAATGAGGCCAGAAGTGCTAAAGCCATTAGGACTTGAAAAATCACAAGTGCTGGCATGGGGATTAGGAATTGGAAGACTTGCCATGATAGCCTTAGGAGTAGATGACATGAGAATGCTTTATTCAGAAGACCTAGAATGGTTAAGAAACAAATCTTTGGTGAAATAAATGGAACCAAAAATTCTTTCTAAAAAAACTAAATATAAGGGTTTTGTTGATATCATTTCATCAAAAGTAAAACTCCCAGATGGCCTTATATTTAATGAAGAGTTTATACAAGTTAAAAATGATTCTGTCATAATCGTGCCACTAGATAATGAAAATAATATTTATCTCTTAAAGGAATGGAGACCTGCATGGCAAAGAAGAATAATTACACTTCCAGGAGGAGTTCTAGAATGTAAGAAAGAAATAGAACAAGCGAGGAATGAACTTAGAGAGGAAATTGGTTTCGATTCCAAGAAAATTGAAAAACTTATTACCGTACTGGCAGGATCAAAAATCAAACGTAAAGCTCATATTTTTCTTGCTAGAAACCTGTTTAAATCGTCTAAAGAAAAAGGAGAAGATGAAGTGATAGACGTTATCAAGCTACCAATTAAGGAAGCTTATAAATTATTTTTATCTGGGAAAGAACAAACCGACAGTTATACTATGTTAGGAATAATCTTAGCTATGAGCAAATTGAAGGTGAAATAAATGGTCTCGATTGAGATTGATAAAAGCGATTTGAAGAATTTGATAGGAAAGAGTTTGCCAGATGAAGAGATAGAAGAAGTTTTGTTCCTGTTAAAGTGCGAAGCAAAAATTAATGGAAATAAAATAGAGTGTGAGCTTACGCCTGATAGACCTGACATGTTTGCTGTTGAGGGACTAGCAAGAGAGATAAAAGGTTTCCTTGCTTTAGAAACTGGAATAAAGAAATATGATATTACTGACTCGAACTTCTTTTTGAAAAAGGATAAGGCAGATGCAAGACCTGCTATCGCATGTGGAATAATTCTTGATGTAAAGTTAACAGACGAATTAGTGAAAAGTTTGATGCAGATGCAAGAAAAACTGCACGCGACTATCGGCAGAAACAGGAAAAGAGTTGCTATTGGTGTTCATGACTTTGATAAGATAAAGCCGCCACTGCTTTATACAGACGTCGCTGATGAAAAGTTCGTGCCATTGAATGAAAGCAATGAGATGACAGTAAAGGAAATCCTAGAGAATAATCAAAAAGGCAAGGATTATGCACACTTGTTAAAGGATAGGTATCCGATGCTTTATGACAAGGACGGTGTGATAAGTTTTCCACCAATCATAAACTCAGAGAGAACAAAGGTTACTGACGGAACAAAGAATCTTTTCATAGACGTTACTGGCGATGATGAAAAGCTGGTCAATCAGGCTCTAAACATCCTAGTCTGTAACATATCTGATAGAGGAGGTAAGATACTTACAGTAAAAGTAAGTAACAGGAAGACTCCTGATCTAGAACCTGCTAAAATTATTTTGGACGTGGAATTAGTAGACAAGATTCTCGGCTTAGGATTAAGCGAAGCTCAGATAGAAGAAACCCTTAAAAGAATGAGGTATAATGCTAGAAGAATAAAAGGTGGAAAGATAGAAATAGAAGTTCCGCCTTACAGGACTGACATACTTCATATGATTGATATTGTTGAGGATGTTGCAATCGGCTATGGTTATAATAATATTCAACCCATTCTTCCAAAAATAGCATCAATTGGAAAGCAAAATGAATTGGAAAAACTTTCTAAAAAAATAAGAGAGATAATGATCGGATTGGAGTTTCAGGAAGTTCTTAATTTCGTTTTAACAAACGAGGAAAACAACTTCAAAAAAATGAATATTGAAGGAAAGGCAGTAGAGATACTTAATCCTGTGTCTAGCGAGTACTCGATATGCAGAACGTGGCTCTTGCCAAGTCTCTTGAAGGTGTTATCTGCAAACAAACATAGAGATTATCCGCAAAAAATATTTGAAGTAGGAGATTGCATAAGCATCGATGAATCGTCTGAAGTAAGGACTAGACAAACTAGGAAGTTGGCTGCAGCTATTTCATATGACAATGCAAACCTAACTGAAATTAAGTCTATAGTAGAAAGCGTTTTAAGCAACTTGGGCTATGCATTCTTAATAAGAGAATATAGCCATCCTAGCTTTCTAGAGACTAGGTGTGGAGAGATTTTGGTTGAAAATAAGTCAATAGGATTTTTCGGAGAGTTGCATCCAAAGGTCTTGGAAAATTGGAAATTAGAAAAGCCAGTTATTGTATTTGAAATTAAAGCTTAAATTTTTAATCTTTCTATTACTTCTGGTGATAAAATGAGTGGAAACCCAAGTAATCAAACAGCTTATATTTTATTAAATACCGAAATTAAAAAAAGAGAAGATGCTATAGAAAAATTAAGAAAGATTGAAAATGTCAAAGAAGTTTATCCCCTTTATGGTGTTTATGATTGTATAGTATGTGTTGAAGCACCAAATATGGATAAACTAAAAGAGACTGTAACATGGAGAATAGCAAAAAGTGATAATGTAAGAAGCATTTCAGATATGGTTGTATTAAGAGATAGTGAAGGAAAACCAATCGGCTTTAAAAAAGACCCAAAAACTGGAAAATTTATATATAAAAATACTCCTGATAAATATAGGATAACTTCAAGTTAACCAGAAAAATAATCTGTCTACCCAGCTTTTTTTCTTTACTGCCAACCAAGGCTCTCCAACTATTCTAGCAGCTAGTCTGTGAAATTCTATCGAAGCTCGACTGTTTGGTTTATGATGGACAACTGGGATCCTTTTTGCTATTGACTTTGGAACTGCCAAGTCTTCTGGTATTGCAGCTATTATTGGAATCTCTAAGATAGACTTTATCTCATTCAGCGATAGCTCGTGTCTCAAGCCTTTGATTCTGTTAACAACTATCCCTAAAATCTTTGTTCCTTTCTCTTCTGCTAGTTTTATTGTTCTTAGAGCGTCAGTAACAGATGGCAGATCCGGATTAGTTACTATGATCAAATCATCTGCGACATTTATTGCAGACATAGCTTCCTTGCCTAGACCTGCAGCAGAATCAACGATGACTATGTCAGCTTTTCCTAATAGTTTTAGAATAACTGTTTGGAATCTTTCCATGTCTATGTCCTTAACAGCCTCATATGACAAAGAGGCAGGAATGACTTTCAACCCAGACTCATGATGGTATATTGCTGATTCTATTGGAGCCTTTTTATTTAGAACATCATGCAATGTGACTGGATAAAGAGGAATTCCCAAATGCAGACTAAGATTTGGAGTCGTTACATTACCATCTAAAATTATAGTGTCTTTTCCTTTTTTCACCAAGGCTGCACCAAGGTTAGATGCGACTGTAGTCTTTCCGACGCCACCTTT
>CAZYZB010000045.1:0-3963 GCA_964651405.1 uncultured archaeon | reverse complement strand
TGAGATGAAAAAATCAAATGAACCCAAATCTTCTTGATAAAGCTTCTTCTAAAAAGTAACTTACCGAAATGGTAAAGAACATTTAAATACAATTTTATTTCATAATAAAGTGTGATGATTTGGAAGCCAGCATCATAATTTGTGAGAAACCAGATTCGTGCGCTCGCATAGCCAGCGCTCTGGCAGAAAGCAACTTGAGAACAAAAAGAAGCAGGTACGGCATCAGCTATTACGAGTTCGAGAGAAACGGAAAAAGACATATAGCTGTAACAGCGGTTGGTCATTTGTTTAATTTAAAACAAAAAAGCAGAGGTTTAGAATATCCTATATTTGATGCGATTTGGGCGCCTTCATTCGAAGTAGTGAAGAGTTCAGCATTTTCTGAAAGATACTTCAAAACAATAGAGGATATAGCAAAAAACAATAGCAACTATGAACTGATATCAGCTTGCGACTTTGATAATGAAGGCAGTTTGATAGCTGAAAGAATAATAAAGCTTATCTTTGATAAGAATGATGCTAGAAGAATGAAATTTTCTACATTAACAAGGCAAGATTTAATAAATGCTTATGAAAATATGATGCCTCATTTGGATTGGGAAAACATCATTGCAGGTGAGACCCGACATTACTTGGATTGGATTTATGGCATCAATGCTTCAAAAGCCCTTATGCAAGCAATAAAAAAGAGTGCAAAGAGATTTGCAATATTGTCAGCAGGAAGAGTTCAAGCACCAACTTTAGTTTTACTAGCAGACAGAGAGTTGGAAATCAAAAGCTTTGTTCCTAAACCTTATTGGCAATTGCAATTAATTCTATTGGCAGATGGTGTTGAATTAGTTGCACTATACGAAAAGGATAAGTTTTGGAGCAAGGATGAAGCTGAAAAAATATTCGATGCATGCAAAGGAAAGGAGGCTCTTGTCGAAGATATTGAGAAAAAAAGATATGCTCAACTGCCTCCATTTCCATTTAATATAACTTCCTTACAAACAGAAGCCTACAGGTTGTTCGGTTATTCACCTCAAATGACTTTAAGCATTGCACAAAAATTATACACAAACGCTTTCATCAGTTATCCTAGAACTTCTTCTGAAAAACTTCCACCACAAATCGGTTATAGAGAAATAATTCAAGCCTTGTCTAAGAATAAGAGTTATGAGAAATTATGCAATGTACTTTTATCGTTGCATTCATTAAGGCCTGTTGAAGGAAGTAAGACAGATTCTGCGCACGAGGCGATTCATCCTACAGTTGAGCTACCGAGAGATGTTAAGAGACTTTCTCTTCCAGCTCAGAGAATTTATGACCTGATATGCAGGAGATTCCTTTCTAATTTTGCTGAAAATGCAATCAGAGAGAGCATACAAGTCATTATTGATGTTGGAGGTTACAAGTTTTTGGCTTCTGGAAGAAGAACAATAGAAAAAGGTTGGATGGAATTCTACGGGCCTTATGCAAGTTTCGATGAGTTTATACTACCTGACATCAAGAAGGAAGATACGCTGGATGTTAAAAAATTGGAAATGCTTAACAAAAAAACTGCTCCACCACCAAGATTCTCTCAAGCTTCAATAATAAAGGAAATGGAAAAGAGAGGACTTGGTACAAGGGCTACAAGGTCTTCAATTCTCCAAACTCTGTATGATAGGAATTACATAACTGATAGAAACATACATGCCACTGATTTGGGATTGAAAATGGCTTTCATAATAAAGAAGTATGTTCCTGATTTTGCTGATGAAAAATTGACAAGAAAATTCGAAAAGGATTTGGAGAAGATAATACAAGGAAAGGAAAATAAGGAAAAGATTTTAAGCAAGGCAAAGAAAGCTGTCACTAAGATTTGTGAGGAATTCAAGCAGAACGAAGAAAAAATTGGAAAGGAGTTGAGTGAGGCTATTGTTCAGACTCAGGATGACAAGTCTTTTTTAGGTAAATGCAAAGAATGCGGAAAAGAGCTGAGAGTATTATTCTCTCCAAAGACAAGAAAGTATTTTGTAGGATGCTCAGGATATAAGGATGGATGTAGAGCAGTTTTCCCGCTGCCTCATAACGCTTCTTTTCAGAGAATGAATAAAGTTTGCGATAAATGCAAAACTCCAATAATAAAAGTTTTACGAAGAGGCAGAAGGCCTTTCAATATGTGCTTAGATCCTAAATGCGAAACAAAAGCTGATTGGGGTAAGCCGAAAACTTCTAAAAAGAAGCCAAAGAAAAGAGTTTAAATCTTTAACTTTTTTACTAAGAATATGGTATACAACATTACTTTTGTAAACCCTAAATCTCATGATGAATCTTTTTACAGTTATAAAACAAAAATAGCTCCGTATACATTGACTGTTTTAGCAGGTCAAATACCGGAAAACTGGAAACCCAGAGTAGTAGATGAAAATGTCGAACAGATGTTTTATGAAGATGCTGATTTAGTTGCTATAACAGTTACTACACAAAATGCTCCAAGAGCTTATGAAATTGCTGATAGATTTTCTGAGAAAGGAATCCCAGCTTTATTAGGGGGGATACACCCAACAGTGCTACCTAATGAAGCAATTAAACATGGTACTGTTATTTCTCGAGAAGCAGAAATTATACTTCCTAAAGTCCTTAAAGATTATGAGAAAGGATTTCTTCAAAAATATTATGATGGTAATCATATTTCGATGAATGCTCCTAAACCACCTAGATTTGATATCTTAACTCATACATATGTTATTTATCCAATCCAATTTTCAAAAGGTTGCCCGTACGATTGTGAGCCATGTTCGGTTTCAACTGTTAATGGACATGAATATCGCTGTAAAGACCATCAAAGGTTTATTGATGAAATAAATTCATCTAGAAGCAAATTCATTCTTGTTGCAGATGATAATTTTATAGGTAATACTAATCAACATAGAGAAAATGTTAAAGTATTGTTAAGAAAAATGAAAGATGAAACAAACGCAAAATTTGCAGGGCAAGTTACAGTAAATTTTGCAAAAGACAGAGAGCTTATGAGATTGGCTGCAGAAGCTAATTTTTGTGATTTTCTTATAGGATTTGAAGATAGAGATCCTCATTCTTTAAAAGAAATTGGAAAAGCTGTAAATTATGGAGTAGATTATAAGAAAGATGTTGTAGAACCTATGCATGATAATGGATTTTCTGTTTCAGGCTCCTTTTTATTTGGATTAGATAATCATACTAGAAAAGTTTTTCCAACATATGTAGACTTTGTCAAAGATGCAAAGATAGACACTGCCATTTTTTCAGTTGTAACTCCATTTCCAGCTACAAGATTTGAAGAAAGATTAAGGAGAGAGGGAAGAATCTTTCGTGATAATTATCCTGAAGATTGGAAGTATTATGATGTTAATCATGTTGTTTTTCATCCTAAAAACATGACAGCAGAAGAATTGGAGACAGGAACTTTAGAGGCCTTAAGACAAGTTACTAATCCTTTAGAAAATTATCTAAGAGCCTTTAAAAGTTTAATGAATACTAGAAATATTTGTGGAACAGGTATTTCTTTCTGGTTAAATAACACAACAGGTCTTCGTGTTAGAGATAGACTAAGACAGCAAGCTTCTTAATTTCTATTATGTAAAGCTGAAAATAAGACTATAAACTCCTTTTAGCAATGGCAACAGCCAGAACCAAGGTATCGAAAATCCAGTTAAAAGCATCACACCTGCTATCAAGTCTATAATGCCCATAATTACAATTCCAATGTCACCAGTCGGTATTCCTAACATTGATGATACCCCTTTTAGTAAGGCTATGATTCCTAAATAAAATCCTAGAAAGTTCGGAAACATTAACGATATCCCAACTAACACGTCTATTATGCTTAAAGCAAGTAAAATCATAATAAGAATTCTTATATAAGGTATAAATAATTTTAAGAAAAATGAAGAACTAGAAAGTAAAAACGATACCTTTATATAGTTTTATGTACGTATATACCAACTATGAAAATAG
>CAZYZB010000044.1:0-4285 GCA_964651405.1 uncultured archaeon | reverse complement strand
AGGAATGTGAAGTTCCTTTCAAACCAACAGAAGGCAAGCCTGTCTTTTGTAGAGAATGTTTTGCTAAAAAAGCACCAAGAAGATTTTAGTAATTTCTAAGAGATTAGATTACTATTTTTTGTAGTGTAAGCTATATCTTAGATTTAGAATACTTTTTTACTAGTGTAAACTATCTTTTTTCTTTTCTCTTCCATTCTTCATGAGAATGTTTTAATTGAGCTTTCTTAGCTCCTCCACGTGTTGCCATAGCTAAGAATACGATAACAAGAACTTAAATAATTACTTAATTTTCTTCTTTTTAACAACAACTACAATATATCCAGCTATTTTGTTCCTAATTGGCTTGTCATCTACTAACTTTAACGCATCAAGAGTTTTCTTATTTTCTTCAAAATTTTTGCTAAATTTATCTGGGTATTGCTCCACAAGTTTCTTTGATATGTTCTTTATAAATTTTCCCCTTATTCTTCCCATACTTTCACCGTTACTTTTATTCTTATCTAATATAATAAATATCTATGCATTATCTTGCTATATGCGTTGCAGGCTTGTTTGTATTTGACGAAAAGAACGAATTAAAAAGGTTTAAACCCTTTGATAAGAATCCTGAGGAAATTGCTAAAAGGATTGACTTGTTTGAGAAAGGAAATGAAATACCAGAATTAAAAGAACTAAGGAACGAGTTTAAGGATTTGGAGATTAAACAGCCAAATAAAGCATCTGAATTTCTTAAAGAAAATTTTAGAGAAATTATAATAAAGACAGGCTTTGCTAAAAGCGATTCTGAAATAAATAAGCTTTTGAATGATGTTGCATTAGCAAAAGCAAGATTAAGTATATCCTTAATTGAAAGAAGAGATAAGCTAATTGTTCAGACGGTCTCCGCACTATCAGACCTGGAAAAGATTTTAAATGCAATGTCCGAAAGACTTCGTGAATGGCACGGTTTGCATTATCCTGAACTGGATATAAAGGACCATGAAAAGTTTGCAGAAAAAATAGCAGAGAAAGGACTACGGGATAATTTTGATGATTTTAGTAAAAGCATGGGCATGCAGCTAAAGGAAGATGATGTAAAAATCTTACAAGAGTATGCTTCACGATTAAAGGAACTTTACGTTTTAAAGAAAAATATTGAAAAATACCTAGGGAAGATTGTACCAGAAGAAATGCCAAACATAAATGTCTTGCTTGGTAGTACATTGGCTGCTAGGCTTTTAGCCTTAGCAGGGTCCTTAGAAAGACTTGCTAAGATGCCTTCCTCAACTATACAATTATTAGGCTCTGAAAAATCCTTGTTTAAATTCTTAAAGGAAAAGAAGAAGGGCAAACCTCCTAGATTCGGCTTACTTTATCTACACCCTGACATTTCCACATCTAAAAGAGAGCTACAGGGAAAAGTAGCAAGATTGCTGTCATCTAAGTTATCATTGGCAGCGAGAGCAGACTTTTATTCTAAGAAAGATATGTCTAAAGAACTCTTAGAAGGTTATAAGAAAAAACTAGAAGAGATCCTGAAAGGAAATTAGTCTTTAATTATTTTATTTGCAAGTTCATAACCACCTGTAACTTCTGGTGCGACTATTATATCTGCTCCCGCTCTCTCGAATTCTCCTTTTGACTTCTGGTCACTTACCCTTGTCGCAACTTTTATTTTTGGATTCAAATCCTTAGCAGTTAAGACCACAAAAACATTCTTGTTATCTTCTCCTGTACATGCTAGTATTCCTTTTGCTTTTCTTATTTGCGCTTTTTCAAGGATATCCTCACTCATACAATCTCCTTCTATTACTATGAAACCTCTTTTTTTCAGAAATTCTACTATCGGACAATCGCTCTCAATTATAACGACTTTTTTACCTGATTCTTTTAACTTTTCTGCTGCATGCTTTCCAACTCTTCCAGCACCACAAACAATGTAGTGGTCCTTTATCGATGAAAGACTTGCTCTCATTAAAATTCCTCCTAATCCAACATGGCTTAATAAAATAATAATCTTTTCGAAGATATAAAATGTGATACCCAAGGTAAGGAATACTATAACGACATAAAAAATGTTTCCTAAAACGCCACCTGTTCCTGCAGTCAATATCCCTATTATTGTAACTTCAAAGGCTTTTGTGATTTCTAATTTAGAATATATGCTTACTATTATAGCAGCAATGGTAATAAACACGACAACTATAATGACAGCCACTTTTAATTCCTTTAGTTCTTTTTCTGCTTCTTCTTTCATAGAATAAATATTAAAAGAAGTTTAATTTAAATAGTGTTGATTATGGAAGAGATATTTCAGAGAATTTTTTTAATAGATAAAAAATTGACAGTTGAAAATCCTATTCATGGATTTAAGCCTTTTGACGAAGATGTTATAAGATTAGATAAAAAAGAGTTTAGAGTTTGGAATCCTGAAAGAAGCAAAGCTGCTGCTGCAATCTTGAAAGGAATAAAAGAATTTCCAATTAAAGAAGGTAGCAAAGTACTTTATTTGGGTGCAGCCCACGGCTATACCTGCTCGTTCCTTTCCAGTGTAGTAGATAAGGGAATAATTTATGCTATTGAATTTTCAGAAAGATGCTTTAACGAGTTTCTACCGTTATGCGAGAAGTACAAGAATATTATTCCTATTCTAGCAGATGCAAGAAAACCTGAAAGTTATTCTTGGATAGAGAAAGTTGATGTTGTTTATATAGACATAGCACAGCCAGACGAAACTGAGATATTCATAAGAAACTGTAAGCAGTTTTTGAAAAAAGAAGGCTATGGTTTGATAGCAATCAAATCTAGGAGCATAGATGTGACTAAAAGCCCAAAAGAAGTATACAAAGAAGCCTTGAAAAAGTTGGAAAAGGATTTTGAAATAGTAGACTGGAAAACCTTGGATCCGTACGAACGTGCTCATGCGTTTATGGTTGTAAAGTTTAAACATTAAGGAACTTTAATATTTTGTCTGCACCCATTGCCAGAACATTTTTATAATCTGAAGCATAGTTAACAGAAATCCATCTATCTACAAGAAAAACAGCAACCTTCTTTTGCTTAGCTAGTTTAGGAATGATTTCATGTTCTGGATTTGTAGGTTTATCTAAAGGAACATTCTTAAATTCTTTCATTGCTTCAGGCAAAAATAGCATCATGCCTGTATTAGCATAGTGATTTTCTATTAAAGGCAGCTCAGGTTTTTCTTTGAAGTATTCTAGTTCAAATATGCTTCCTGCTTTTCTTGCTATACCAACTCCAAAAGGGTTTATAGCATATTTCGCCATTACTATTATCATTGACTTGTTCTTTTTTTCAATATCAGAAGCAAAATCAACTAGCTCTTTTATGTCAATAGGAACGAAGTCATCTGGTTGAGACATTAAATAAGGTGATTCAACGTCTATCATACCTTTTTCAATTCCATACCTTATTACACCTGCTCTTCCTAACGGTTTCGGTTCTATTATCGAACAACAAGAGATGTTTGCTTCATTTTTTAATTTTTCTATGTATTTTTGAACAACTTCATGCTCACATCTCAATGTGAAGATATACTCTGATATTAATTTAGATTTTAACAAATGCTGCAGGTGAAACCATAACAAAGGTTTATCTTCTATCGGTGCCAAGACCTTTGGTCCATTAAAAAAATCCCGAAGTCTAGTAGATTCGCCACCAGCATGGATTATTGATTTTATCATATTTAGAATTATTCAAAGTTAATTTAAATAAATGTGTGGAGGGCAGGATTCGAACCTGCGAACGGACTAACCGACAAGATTTCTTATATCATCTTTTATCAATACTCAAATAACTTGAGTCTTGCGCCTTTGACCAAGCTTGGCTACCTCCACATATAAGAAAGATATTTTTCGGAATAATATAAATATGATTGAAAAAGAAAAAAGAGAATAATAAAAAATTAATTAAAATGAATTGTTTTTACAAGTCACAAGGCCTTATAGTTGCTCTTCCATTGTCCTTTGCTCTCTTTGCAGCGTCTCTTAAAGTGTCTTCGACCTTTTTATCTAGAGCATTATAAAAATCTCCTGCAAATCTCATTCCTTTGATTGTAGACTTTACTTTTGATCTTACTATTAAACTCATCAAATCACCTTGTAAATACTGTTTTTTCACATCTTAAAAAGATTATGCCCTCGATGGGATTTGGACCCATATTTGCGGCTTTCCTCATTCATCTTTTTATCATATCCTTCGATAGATTCGAAGGGCCACTGTCCTTAACCGGGTTAGACGACAAGGGCTTGATAAGAAATTGTTATCCAAAGTAATTTAAATGTTT
>CAZYZB010000043.1:0-4327 GCA_964651405.1 uncultured archaeon | reverse complement strand
TCCTTTGCTGCTTTTGCTTTTTCTAATATGCCGCCTACTTCTCCTATTGTTCCATCTTCATTTATAGTTCCAGTTATCATTACATCTGTTCTTAATCTTTCATTTTTCAAGGCTGCGATTGTTGCTATTGTTAGTGCAGCTCCTGCAGACGGGCCGCCGATTATGCTGGCATTAGATTCTATGGAATAGATTAGATCATAATTGCTACCATTTATCTTCGTCACATTTTCAGCAACAGCCTTTGCTATTTGAATTGAATATTGCGTGTCAACCCAAAACAATAGCTTGTCAACGTTTGTTAAGGCCTTTCCATTTCCTGGTTTAGACTCGACTATTAATGGCGTTGTCACACCATTGCCTTTTTGATCAACTGCCGCAAGGTTAATCTGGATATGAGAATAAACAGGTTCAGGTGCAAAATTATAATTATTTTGATTGTTTTGTGGGGCCTGAGTATTTTCAGTATAATAAGTAAAGTAACAATTAGTTGCTAAACTTCCTATTACAATCCCTATTAATAACACGGCCAAAAAACTTTTTTTACTAGAACGTTGATATCGATATTTCATAGTTTTATAATTAATCTTAAAATTATTTAAAGTTTTAATAAAGATGCAGAGGAGCGCTCTTGGTGGATAATAAAAATCTATGAAGCTAACCCCATTAACCTTCTCCACTTCGTGACCCTACAAACGTCATCATTATAACTTAGTGGTGCTCGGTTCCCCGCCTCCCACATTTTGTTATAACGACAACTCTGCAGGACGAAGCTTCTCAGTCAGCTAATAGGACTCCATAAATTCTTAATATCGCCCTAAAGCTTTGACTCGGCCATAAAGACCATTTGCCGATAGAGGCGAGGCCTAACCGCCCAGGTCTATCCTCTGCAATTGTAGTTAATTTTCGGAAGTATTTAAAAGTAAAGGAAAAATAAGATTTTCAAAAGATTTAAATAGCTAATTACAAATCTTCTATTTATGGCAGATCCTAGAACAATAGCATTCTGGTTCATCGGAGCAATATGTGTATTCATAGGAGCACTTATAGCTGGTTCAATTGAGCCTTCTGTGCTTGGTTCAACGACAACTTCTGTTGCAGTTGCTTACATAATAGCCTTTGTGTTAATACTGCTAGGTGGGATGTTTTGGATTTCTACAGCTATCATCCAAGTAGAAGAATCATAATTTAACTTCAGTATAACATTTTTTCTTAAAGAATCTGTTTACAGCGGTGCTCTCACTCTCATTCAAAGATATTGTGGCAATGATTGAACCTCCTTCTGGCGATGTTCTGTTTTCAAAGAATAAAGTTTCTCCGTTCTTAGTTATTATCATGCCAAAGTATTCTAATCTTTCTCTTGAAGAGAGGATGTTAAATCTAAAAACCTTTGTTTTGCTGTATATAGTGCCTTGAGGTTCAAACTCATAACTTATATCACTCATGACATTAGTAAATGAACTTTCCATAGAACATTCGAAAGAGCTTAGATTCTGAACAAGATAAGTTATTCCAAATATTAGAATTATTGCAAATACTATTATTGTAACATCTTCTCTTTGCATATAATAAAATAGAATTAACAGACTATTATAAAACTTCTGTTTTTCTAAATTCAAACGCTTTCAGAGGATAAACTTTACTTATGATTTTTCTTATCTTGTTTTGAAGGTTCCCTGCTATAAGCTCTCTTATAAATTCTTCAGTTTTTAATTTGCTAAGTTCATTTACTACAGCTTCACTTATACCTCTTCTTATTTCTGATCCAACATTATAACTAACTCTTCTATTAGAAATTGCTATTGTCTTAACTCTGATTTTATTGTCTAATAGGTTTATCACATCGTTTGTGTCTATTCTTGTTGATCTTGTGCGAACTATTCTTGATAAGAAATCCCTTGTACAATCATGGCCTATGAATTTTGTTACAGCCTTGTTTTCCTTAACATCTTCAATCTTAAAGAAGAACTTCAAATAATACTTGTTTGGATCACCTGTTATGTCAGTAAGACTCGTTTCAACTGTTCTACCTTTTAATAGATTAGGGGCGATAGCCATAGTTTCGCCTATAATAAAATCTCCAAAAAAGCTTGGAGCAACGATTTTATACCATTCTTTACCTTTTAGCTTGGATACCATAGAGATTAAATATAATCTATAGCTTTATAAGTTTTTCTCCTAGACTTCTATCTTAATACTTTTTAGAAGATTTTCACATGCTTCTATAAACTTTTCCTCAGAACCCAAAGGTATGGTTGCTCCTGCTGCATGCTTATGACCACCACCACTTCCACTGCAAATCCTTGCAGCTTCTGTTATAACTTCACGGACATCTATGTCCTTTGACCTTGCAGAAACTTTTACACCGTCTTCAGCATTTGCCATACCAATTAAAGTTTTTTCCGAAGGTTTGAAGAGCATAGAGACAATTGTTCCAATCATGTTCTCGTTAATAGAGCTTCCTCCTAGAATGTATGTTGCAAATTGTTTTTGTTTCATACACTGCGGATTTCCTTCTATCCAACGTAGATAGTTTCCTATGAGCTTTCTATAACCCCTGACTATCCCCCTCGCATATTCTAAAGCCTTTTTGCTGCCTAAGCATAAGGCTATGCCAACAGCGGATTCATTCATGTTGGCTGTTGCATTTAAGATTGTTGCAAATTCTTTTGCATCCTTAAGTTCATCTGGGAATTGCTTTAAAGTTAGAACATCGCCAAATATCAATTCCTTTTTGAAATTCTCATGGTCTAGACTTTCCTTAACAATAGCGTCAGTCAATTTCATTTTCTCCTCTACTGTCAAATCGTTCAGAGTTCTCCACTCTCCATTCTTCTGGGGTTCGATTCCAACTTCATATAAAAACTGAATGGCTTTTGACTGATCGTTAAGACCTGGAATGTCTGATAACTCCAATGCTCTATACAATGGTCGGGAAAACCTTCCGAACAAGTTCAACCCAGTTTCTGTTTCTATTAATGGTGTCTCAAATATTTTCGAGCTAACAGAATAATTAGCGTCACCTATAGTCCCGACAATTGCTAAAGGCGCAAGAGAATTATGTTGTAAAATTTCTTTTGCAAGAAGATATGTGATTCCAGAACCTGAGAGTTCTAAATCGAAACTGACGGGATTTATATGAATCATGTTCTCAGAAGGAGTCCCCTCGATTTCATGATGGTCAATTACTATGACGTCGCACTTTAATTCCTTTAGCAAGTCTAAATAGCCAGAACCGATGTCGGTAAATATTACCAGCTTTGGATCTCTTTTCTTCAAACTCTCTATGACCTCTGGCTTAATTCCTTTTATTATAGTTATTTGAAATTTTTTGTCCAGTTCCATGAGCATGGAAGCCATTAAAGAGGCAGAGCATATGCCGTCTGCATCTAGATGGCTGATGATTTGTATCAGAGAATTAGTGGATTTTATTTTTTCAGAAGCCTTGTTTATCAGGTCCATTAGTTCTTTCATTAAAATAATAGAACATTTAACTAATATATTATTTCTCAGTTTCAATCAATAGCTTCGCCCTTTCAGGTTCATACTTGAAATCTTTAGCAAGTCTGCCTTTTCTAACGTAATACTTCACTAATCTTCTTATTTTGCTTTCTAAAAGTTCTAAACCATGCTTGGAAATATAATCTTTCTTGTTTTTTGCTAGATGATCTCTAAGAGATACTGTTTTTTTTAACAAGTTAAATAGATCTTCAGGTATTTTAGGTAGCAAATTATTTTCTTCTAGAATTTGTATAATAGTTTTTTTAGTTATATTCTTAACAGAAGGGATTCCGTATTGGTCTCTAAGATTCCTACCAATATCAGTTGCATTTAAACCATCCTTATGAAGCTTTAAAACAAGTCTCTCCACTTCTTTGTCCTTATATTCAACCCATTTAGCTGATGCAGATGGTTTTTTGCTACCTGCTCTACCTTTTTTCCTTGAGTGCATTTTAGCCATTTTATTCACCGATAAACTGAGATATTATGTAAACAATTATGCCAAACATGACAAAGAACGCTCCTGCCATAGCAACAAAAACTGCATCCTGAATAAAGCTGCCGAGTGCAATTCCTCCTGCAATCATTATAGCAGATATGACAATAATTAAGAAGCTTATGTTTTCTGCATATTCTCTTTTATTAGATCCTTTTAACAATTTGAATAAAGGTTTTTTCTGCTTTTCTTCAGTTTTATGCTCTTCTTTCTTTACTTCTTCAACCTTTTGCTCCGCTACCTTTTCTTCCTTAGTTTCTGTTGCAGTTTCAGTCATCTTTTAACATACCTTCCTCTTTTTTATATATCATTTAAGGTATCTAAAACTTTATT
>CAZYZB010000042.1:0-4534 GCA_964651405.1 uncultured archaeon | reverse complement strand
ATGTTGACAACAGTATTAGCAAGACTGTCAATTTGCCAGAAAGCGCGACCATAGGCGATGTTAGAAAAGTTTTTGAATTAGCCTATAAACTAAAATGCAAAGGAATAACCGTCTATCGTTACGGATGTAGAGCACAGCAAGTTCTTTACTTTGGCAAACCTCATTTGACAGTTGAAGCAGAATACTCTGGTGGTTGTCCAACTATTGCATGCCCTTCGTGATTTAATGACATTCATTTTTGTTTACATAACAAATCCTAACAAAAAAGTAGCAAGAAAAATAGCTTTGCATTTACTAAAGAAGAGGCTAGTTGCTTGTGCAAACATCTTTCCCATCGAAGCTTCTTATTGGTGGAAAGGAAAGATTGAAAATACAAAAGAAGTTGTATTAATAGTTAAAACAAGAAAGGAAAATTTTAATAAAGTTAAGAGTGAAGTTAAAAAAATCCACCCTTATTCTATACCTTGCATTATAAGGTTTAATGTTGAAGCAAACAAGGAATATGAAAAATGGATAAGAGAGACTATTTAGGCTCTAGAACGCTCTCAAGCAATACTATGAGCAGAATAAATAGTATTACTATGCTGAAGAATTGGAATGCTAAGGATAGAAACGTTGATGAAAATTCTGTAGTTGTTGCAGCTGTTTCTCTCATAGTTTCTCTTGGCGCTTCAACTGTCTCTTGTATTTGTTCCTCAGATTCAGCAGAATCAAAATGATACCATGTCTGACAAACGCCATCTATGTAAACATGACAATCAGTAGCACTTGCATTTACTGGTTTAAAGTAGAAAGAAAAAGATAAGAAAAAGATTAAAACAAGTAGTAAATACTCTTTCATTTTAATTCTCCTCTTTATTTGTTTCAGTTATTGTTACAGCATTTGACACCAATATGAAACTCCGGTGTAATATAAACCTCTACCTGTTGCACTTACTGAATATTTTCTGCCACCTATATGTGCCAATGGAATAGATGAACATTTTTGTTCAATTGCTTCTTTACCATAATTTACACCGTATAACACGGCATCAAATATATTTATTTGACCATCTTTGTTTATATCTGCTTTTGACTTTGTATCAACAAGTCTTTCAAAGGTATCAGCACTTTTATTAAATTCTATACCAGCAATCACTGCATCAATGATGTTAACAACACCGTCTTGGTTTATATCTGATTTACATATATCATCGCTTTCGCACCCTGGATTATTCATATATGAATTTTTTAAACCAAATGAAGGTGTCATTAAATTTATATCAGATTGATTAAATTTACAATCTCTAGTTGGATCCTTGAATTTACGACCTCCAATAACGAAAAAACATACATCTACTGGTTGATTCCAACAATTCGTTAACGTATCTCCACTTTTACAACCAAAGGATTCCATGAGAATAAACCCATCTGTTGCATCTATTTTTCCGTCTTGATTTATATCTGCACTTGCATTCACACCTGGCTTGTAAACATAGTGACAGTAATTCACAACACCTTCACAACCATCACTTGGCAAATAAATTTCATTTGAAAAAGTCTCATCTCTAAGGAATTCATAATCCGCAAATGTAAGTTTTTGGTCTTTTAAAACCATAACACCTGAAATTGTGCTAGGAGTAGCGCTTTTAACTGAATAAGCATAGATTGGTACTAGAATAAAAGCTGAAACTAATATTATCAATATTTTTTGATTTTTACTATTCATATTAAAGTTAATTGTAAAACCGGTATATAAACTTACCTATGATTAATTCCCATTTCAAAAACTTTTTTGTTCACATCAAAATATTTGGGTGCAACCTCTTCCATTGCTTGCAGAATGTATTTTTCATCTAAAGGAATTAATTTCTCGCCAATAGCGTAACCTAGCAGATATATGTTTGCAGCAATCTCACTCCCAATTGCTTTCTTGACTGTTTCTGAGGCATTTAAAATAGTTACTTTTTCAGAAAAGTCTTTAAGACTGCTTTTTATCTCTTTTATAGAAGGATATTTTTCCCCTAAAACAGAAACTGATAGAGGAACAATTGGATCGTTGTCTATTAAAAAAATAGTTTTATGCTGCTTAGAACCATAATAACAAGAACGTAAGGCTTCCAAAGGTTCTAGAGAAATTATAACATCTGCTTCACCTTCAAGGACAAGAGGTGTATACATTTTCTTGCCAAATCGGATATGGAATGGTATGCTACCTCCTCTTTGGGCCAAACCGTGAAGCTCAGTTGTTCTAACATCATAGCCTTGCCTTAAAGCAGCCTCGGCTATTATCACTCCTAACGTTAAAACTCCTTGCCCTCCTACTCCGGTTAAAACAATGTTAAATTCTTTCATTTTTTCTTCACCTTAATTTTATCGTAAATCCAAACTATGAAACAAGAAATAATATATGTCCATAAAATCAACAGACCTCCAGATAAAACATGAAAATCAAAAATTACTAATGGCCATATGAAGAATGAAGATAAAAATCCTGATATTTCTTCTATATCTGTTGGTTTACGGTTAGATGGGGAAAAACTACCTAAAAATAAATAGAATGCGATAAAATTAATAAAAACTAATATCAAAAGCTTTCTCAAGTCAGGTTTCAGGAATTGTTTTAAACTCATTCACTCACCGCATGAATTGCTTTTGCAGGACAAACTTGAGCACAAACGCCACAGCCAGTGCATATATCCTTGTCGATTTTATATTTTCCGTTTTCTTTGTAGATAGCTGGACAGGATAGTTCATTTAAGCATACGCCAATCTTCTGGCACTTTTCTTGATCAATCTCAAACTTTGCAACTTTTATTCCCTGAGCTCTTTTCTTTCTCATAGCAAGCAACTGACACTCTCTTTTTGCTACTATGACAGAGACTTTGTCTTTGTTTAAGAATTCCTTTATTGTATCTATCATTTCTTTTACAGCATAAGGGTCAACTACTTTAACGTTTTCGACTCCAAATGATTTTACAACTTCCTCTATAGAAATTGCTTTTGTCTCTTCGCCCATAGCTGTTATGCCGCAACCAGGATTTGGCTGATGACCTGTCATGGCAGTTATTCTGTTATCAAGAACAATTATCAATGGATTAGACTTGTTAAAAACAGTATTAACCATTCCAGGCATTCCTGCATGAAAGAAAGTCGAGTCACCTAAGAATGCTATTGCCTTTTGATCAGTCGACTTCTTAATGCCATGAACTATTCCTTCAGATGCTCCCATTGAGAAAACAAAATCCTGTGTCTCCATTGGTTTGTATATTCCTAGGATATAGCAACCAACATCACCACCATAAACAACCTCCATGCCTGCTGTAGCAACCTTAGCTGCATAAAAAGTAGCTCTGTGTGGACAGCCTGGGCAAAGAACTGCCAATCTTTTAGCTATCTTTAGTTTTTTGTATTTTTCTTTGTGAGCAATTAAATTCATCGAATATTTCTTTCCAGTTATAGCACTTAATGCTTCTAAAACCAGTTCTTCACTATATTCGCCTGCTGTTGGTAAATGGCTTTTTCCATATATTATGAGCTTGGGATTGACATCATTCGCAAGTACGTGAATTCTTTCTTCTAATATGGGCTCTAATTCCTCGACAATTAGAACAGACTTTAACTTTTTAATGAATTCTTTTATTTTCTTGTCAGGAGTCGGGTAAGTAAAACCAATCCTTAGGACAGGAAGCCTTATACTCAAATCATCCATAGCATCCATCACATAATCATAAGAGACGCCAGATACGATTACTCCTAGTTTGCTTTTCTTATTGTTAGAGATAAAATTAATTTCAGATTTCTCGGAAATCTTTTTTATCTCTTCAAGTTTTCCATGCAATTCTTTATGAACATCTATAAGATATGGTGGGAAGTTCCTAAGATGAATGTCTTTTACGAATTTCCCCTTTGTTTTTCCTTTAATGATTTTTCCTAGTTTAACAATGCTTCTCATATGATTGACACGGGTAGTAGTTCTTATGAAAACAGGAATCTTGAATTTTTCAGATAGCTCAAACGCTATTTTAACAAAATCCTTGCATTCTTGAGCATTTGAAGGCTCGAGCATTGGAAGATGAGCTATTCTTGCAAAAAGTTTTGTGTCCTCTTCTGATTGACCAGAGCTCCAACCTTGCGGATCATCTGCCACAAGAATAACCATACCAGCTTTTACTCCTGAATATGCTAGTGGAAAGAGACTATCAGAAGCAACGTTGAGACCAAAGTGCTTGAAGAATGTCATTGACCTTACTCCTGAAAGAGCAGCGCCTGCAGCAACTTCTAAGGCGACCTTTTCATTAGTCGAATACTCAAAATATATGCCTGCGTCTCTTGCTATTTCTGCAAACGTGTCGCCGATTTCAGAAGAAGGAGTCCCAGGATAAGTAGCAGCTAGTCCTATGCCTGATTCTAAAGCACCTCTGACTATTGCCTCGTTCCCTAAAAGAAGAACTTTTTCTCCAACTTTATCTGAAAGAACCTTGTTCATATAATTAATATCATTGACCTTTATATAAAATTATTTGGTTTTAGTTTATGTTTGATATGGGCCCAA
>CAZYZB010000041.1:4181-5550 GCA_964651405.1 uncultured archaeon | reverse complement strand
CAGTTGAGTACCTAATGACCTACGGATGGGCCATATTGATTATTTTGATAGTAGCGGGAGTATTAGCATATTATGGAATATTCGCACCTTCAGGATTCTTAGGTCAATCTGTAAGAGGATTCACAACAATAGTAGTACTTCAGCCATGGGGTTTAAGTATTGGTGGTGCTTTACAGGCGAATTTGGAAAACAGAGTTGGTTCACCTATTACACTTAACCATGTATATCTTATAGATTCAAATGGTGCTGTATCAGATGTTGCTAATACTACAGATTTTTCAACAGCTCAAAAACAAATTGTATCAGTTACTCTTCCAGCAGGAGCAGGTACTGCTATACCAGCAACAGCTAAAACAGGCGATGTATTCACATACACTCTCGTTATAGAATATCTGTATGGAACAAGCAACTATTTCAATAGTACAGGTACAATCTCTGGTGCATTTAGCTAATAGTTAATCTTTTTATTTTTTGTAATTTGTTTTTTCTATTTATTATTTTGTATAACTTATCTTTCTCCATTTCAAAAGTTTTCTCATCATATTTTCGTATATCTCGTACCAGTCTTCTTCTGGCCACTCTTTAGCATGATACTTTTCTTTGGACTCTTTGTCATTATTATAATCCTGCTTTGTCTTTTCTAATAATTCAGGATCGCTAAACCCATCGACTTTAACATCGATGTCGTTTAGTCTAGTCTCTCCTGTTTTATTGTCAATGGTCATGCTGCTGCTGATTTTAGAAGAATACATGCTATCTACTCTTCTGCAAGTCATATGTATAGGAATTTGCCTTGTCTAACAAGTCAGGTAAGTGGCTGGACAAGTCCCTTGCTATTGGCAAGTCATTTGATTTTGCACTAGCATCTCCATGAATAGCAGAAAAATACTTGTTGCTTGCACAAACGGAATTTACATTAATTTTACCATAATATTCAGACATTAAATCACCTCTTTTTATGAGCCTCATACGCGATCTCATTGCTATGTTCTAGAGACTCGGCTAAACCAGAAGCAAGACCTCTGGCAGTTTCCAAATCATTTGAACGAACAGAACCTTCCCCTTTTATGCTTGAGTAATCTCTCTCAGAATGGACAGTACTCTTGTTATAAACTTCCCCATAACTCATGGCATCACATCCTTTTTAACCCAAGGTGCAGCTGCTCTAACTTCTTCCCTGTCTTTTCCATCGATCTTAAACTCCCTTTCAAAAGTCGTGTAGTCGTCGTTCCCGTAAAGGCTCCTCTCATAAGAACTTTTCATATAACATGGAGAATTTTTGTTCAATGACATAGAAATCACGGTTTAAAATAATTCCTTCCTGTTCTTTCTCTGAATTGCCTGTCAAACTCATCATGAATAGCACCTC
>CAZYZB010000041.1:0-4081 GCA_964651405.1 uncultured archaeon | reverse complement strand
GACATTTTATCACCTCAAGAGTTTTTTAGCAGGAGGCTGAGTTTTTCCAAGGTTGAGAAGATGTTATTTAAATTCACTGCAATTATTGGAACCTGAAAATTCTCCTTTTGCATCTCTTTTTCCAGTTCTTCCATCAGAATCCCCTTTCCTGGGAGTATTTTCTTTCCATTCTCTATTCGATATACTGCGCATGTTGGAGAAAATTCAACTCCTAATATTCCGACAACTTTGTATTCCTTGTCTAGATACTCTCTCACTTCTTTTAGAACTTTCAAAGAAATTTCTCTACAACAATTCCTATATACCTCGTTATTATAATTTTCCTTTGTCTTTAATTGCCTATCTAAACCGCCGTCGAACTCAACCTCTGGACAAGGTAATTGAACAATTCCAACCTCAGCCTCTGCAAAGAAGTTTACAATTTCCTTTATTGTTCCATTTGATTTCTCCTTACCAACGGCTCTTACATTTTGATTCAATATGCAATGCGGAACAAAAACGACCTTCTTCATGCCTAATCTATGGAAAAGTGATGAGCAAATAGAATCCTAACCACTTAAGGTAGTGAAAATAATTTAAATTACAACAATTAGCGTAAACCGCTTCTTGTCGTGGTTATATTTATATCCTAACGTTTTCAAAATAAATAAAATTATGAAAATAGTATTTGAAAATGAAAAAGATGCAGAAGCATTTTTAGAGCTTTGCAAAACAATTGCCAAAGCGATGGAGAAAGAGAACCCAACCAAGGCTTGATTATTTAAGTTTAAATTTGAGTGATAAAATGGTTTACGCTGACCTCGAAGGTACTATAACCGATGGAATAGCAGAACTGAAGTATGCGAGTTCTACTGGAAGATTAACTGACGCTGAAAAAATATTAAAACACATGCTTGAAGAAGAGAGAAGAAATTTATACGAAGCTAAAACTCTTGACAAATTTATAGAAATGAATGAAAGATCTCGTCACTTTCATATAAAAATAGGTGCAGAACTGTTAAAGGGGTTTTCACCTGAGATATTATTTGTTCAATTGAAACCAACCAAGATATCTCCCAAAATTTTTGAGATGGGAAAGAGGGACGGAAACTTATCGATTGTAACATGTACAGATGAGAGAACAGCTACTGATTTTTGTGAAAAAAACAATGTACCATTTTATAATATAGCAGCCAGCAGTAAATTAAAAGTTAATCCAACTACAGGAGTTCTTAATGGAAAGCTTGAAAGATACTGTGGCGGTAAAACCAAAGCATGTGTATATACAGGCAGGGAAGATGTGGTTGGTAATAGCACCATAGATTTACCTTTATTTAAGGAAGCCGTCAGAAATAATCGCAAAGCTTATTTTGTTAAAAATGGTGGTCAAACTCCTATGGAACAAAATTTTTTGTATGCTCTTGAAAAGTTTGAAATACCCTTTATACAGCTTTATTAAGCTCTAAAGGAAGGCAATAAACTTCCAAATAATGTAGAACCCATAGAAAATGCAGTTGAAAGGTAGATTGAAAGCATGAAAACATAAATTATTATTAAAAATCCTATAAACGTTGTAAACATGTCAGTAGAATAAAGTTCTTTTATAGACCTGAAGTAAATTGATAAGCTTAAAGCTATTGTTATTGCAAGCACAATGAAACCTAAAAGCATTCCTAGCATTGGGTATATTACAGATACTAATGACATTATAAAAAGACCAATTGAAATCGGCAAAGAGCTGTAAGTCGTTGCTGTCAAGGCATCATAATATTTTCCCTTTCCGCCAAGAATGTTCATTATTATGTTTACTATATAGCTCAAAAATATGCTAAATATAATTCCAAATAACAAAACTGTTAAAGTCGAGCCAAAGGCAACTAAAAATATTATGTCCTTGTAGAAGGAAAAGAAGAAACTCATACTTATCAGAACCCATGAAAGAATAAGTATCATTACAGTCTTGCTTATATCCTTTTCTTTTTTAGCTTTTACTATAGCTATTACAGGATTCGTTAAAATCTCTTTAATTCTTTCCAACACAACACCCAATAAGTTATTATGCTAATTTGTTTATAAAGTTTAATTACATTGGCATCATTAAGAACAGTATTAACTCTAAAACTACTAAGGCAATACAAATTCCAATGACATGACTCGGCTTTAGCTTAATTATAGACTCTTTATCCTCTTCATCATAACGAACTAAACCGGCAATGCTTGAAGGCGATCTTAGTTTTTGCTTTTCTGCCATTTTATCACATATTTCTTATTAATCTTATATATTTAAATTAGTTTTTAAAATATGAAATATAAGTATTAAATATGAAAAAAAGGATGCAAGAAATACTTGTTGAAATATTAAAAGATTCTAGAAAAAGCGATAGGGATATAGCTAAAAAATTAGGTATATCACAGCCAACAGTGACAAGAATAAGGAAAAAATTAGAAAGATCTGTTATAAAGGTTTATACAGCAATACCTATATTCCCTGAAATAGGAGTTGAAATGCTTTCCTTTAACTTTGGAAAATGTAGCAATCCGAAAAAGGATACAGAATTTTGCCTAAAACAGATGACTAAGACTAATCCAAAAATATTATTTATATCTTCGGGTGAAGGAATGGGAAAAAATTGCTTAATAGTTGCAATACACAAGGATTATAGAGACTATGTAGAATTTATAAACAATATTAGATTGCAATGTAAAGGCATTAGGGATGCATTCGAAAGTTTCTTAGCTCCAACAACAAGGGAACATGTCTTAGATTTTGCGAATCCAGTAACAAACTTGATAAAGGAAAAAAAATTGAAAATTTAACATTTTCATATTTGTATCATTAATACAATAATAATTCATTTTTTTCTAAAAAATAAAATAAATTCTGAAATTTTAAGAATTAACTATTTACATGACTTATAAAAATTAATATTCTACTAGAAGCTTTGTGATTAATTATGGGCAGAAGATGTAGAGAAGATATAATAAATGAAATATTAGATGTCTCAAAAAACGGAGTTAGAAAAACACAAATGATGAGAAGAACAAACATAAGCTTTGGACAAACTAGAGTTTATTTACCCTTATTAGAAGGGAAAGGTCTTTTAAGAGTAGAACACTCCAATAGCAATGGTGGAAAACCTATCTATATAACTTCTGATAAAGGAAAAGAATTTTTACAATGTTATAAAGAAACTATTAGCTACTTAGCATAAAAGGAGTTGTGTGCTGGGCATAATCCATCTTCTGTAAGCAAATCCTGTCAACACAGTCATTTTCACTTGATAGCATTTGTCTAAGCGATCTACCCGTCCCTCTTTCTTCATCAGGACATTCTGATCTTGCACCTTGTCAGCGATTTCAATCAGGACATAAAGCCCTTATGAAAAGCTCAAGCCTCTCAGCTTAGTTCTCATGAACGACAGTTAATAAAGGTGGATGGAACTTCCTCACTGCAAAGCAGCGGTAGCTATCTACCCAGCTCACAATAACGATTAATTTTTTAAACTATTTAAATTATCTCTTTTTCTTCTTTGCTTTTTTTGTTTCACAGCATCCGCAAGACATTTTTTCACCTCATTCTACTTATAGAGTCTATACAACTTGAAGTTTTCTTTATTGCATTTGCCATGTAAGTTTTTGCTGGTTCTGAAGTATTTTTTAAAACATTGTCTAAAACTCTAATATCATATTCCAGTCTTTGGGTAACATTTTCTTTTATGTCAGAAATAAGAGGTCCTATGAATTTTGAAAAAACATCTGTTGAATTCATATTATTTTGAATCTTGTCAACCTCTATTTCATACTCGCTTTCTATAATTTGAATAAAATTTGATTTGTTTTTTGTAGCTAAAATCTCCATTTCTCCAATTCTTCTCTCACATAACCCTAAAGAGTATTCAACTCTCATTATTGATGAGAATTTTATAAGCCTATACAGTTCTTCAACGCCTCTTTGAAAGTTCCATATGAACGGAACATCAGGAGAAATCAACACCCTGTCCTTAAAACTCTGAGCAAATGTTATTGAAGCGAAAAGTAAGAATATGATCAATGAAATAGTTAACAATTTCATATTTCACTTTTGTGTTTTATTGCTTAAAAA
>CAZYZB010000040.1:2246-6043 GCA_964651405.1 uncultured archaeon | reverse complement strand
GTGCCGATCGACGAGCGCCGCCCGTCCCGTGCCGTTCGCCGGTCGCGTGTCGTGTTCGTCCTTATTCCGTTCTGGAATAATCAAGCCGCGGCTAAACACGGGCCTCCGTGGAAGGTGCGCGATGTCGCTGCGCCGCGGCGCGCTACCGCGCGACTGGCCACACCAACGCCGTACCCGCGACGTTGCCGCGCGCGTGGCCGCCTTCGCGGTCGACGTCCTTCGCGCTGCTACGGTTCTTCGCGGCGTGCCGCCGCGTAAGGGCTTTCTTGGCGCGGCGTAGTATCCTGTTAATGACAATAGACGGCGTGGGGTCGCCGCGTGCCGCCGGCGGGGCATCCATGCCCTAGGCGGCAGTTCGTCGGGCCGCCGGCATCCATGCCGGCGGCTCTGCGCGGCCGGCCTTCGTCGTAGGACGCCTCAGGTTCCCGGCCGCGTACAGCCGCTCCGGCTGCGCCTCCGCTCAGGGGGGCGTTCGTCGCGGGCACGCTGCGCGTGCCCTCGACGAACGCCGCCGCACATTGGCCGCTCGACCCGCATCGCCGCCTTGCCCCGCCCCGGGAGGGTCGCCCCGCCCGGCCGCATCCATGCGGCACAAAGCGCGGCTCCATCCGCCGCCGCGTTGCACACTCCACCCAACGCAGCAGCTTCCCCCGCTTTGCCCAGCCGCTAACCCCCTCAAAAGGGCCACCTTTTTCGACCGATCCGAACGCCCCCGCCAAAAACCACCCCCGAAAAACGCCCCTAGTGGCACGATGTACACCAACGCCCCTCCCGCGTCACATTCGCCCATCCGAATATACCCCGCTAGCAACCCCTTGACACGCGCACACCTTTTCGGCTAAAATCCCTTACAAGTTGGTGGCTTACGACAAAGGCCACGGGTCTGTGGGCGACCCGTGGCCTTGTCTAATTAATGGACTGCCCTTGACACCGACCAGCCCCACCCGCCACACTACGCCTTGATGCCGACACCTTGACGCCGTCAGACGCATGACGGCGGACTTATGCCGTGTCCAAGAGGACTAGACCGCGCCACCCGCAACCGATGACGTCAGCGGTGTCTTACTAACGGAGGGTTTCCTCCTTTCAGACATAACCCGTCCACCCCAGGAGCCACGCCCGACAAAACCCGCACCCCTTCCCCGGTCCCTAGTGTTACGATCAGAACCATCCCCCACGAAAGAGGCACCCCTATTGTTTCTTATGTTCGGTCGACTTGCCACTCAAACCCGACCAAAACCGCAAACCACCACCTCTGAGGGCACAAGCCCTCAATGTTACCAACTCGAAAGGACCGATCCCCATGCCCACATGGCGAACCGAACTGCCCCCAGAAGGTAAAAACCGTGGCTACGATCTTCACCGCACCCCAACCGCCGCGCCGCTTATCGCCATCGTCACTTCCGACAATCTCCTCGTATGCGATACGCACTACTGGCACGGCCGCACCACGCCATGCGAACGCGTGTGCAACGCCGAGGGCCGAACCATCGACGACTCCCACTGCCCGGCGTGCGTTGACAAAGCCGCCTGGCGCACCCACGTCTACGTCGCCGCCTTCGACGCCCGCAAGCGCGAACACTTCATTTTCGAATGCACCACACACGCCGCAAAGATGTTCCAAGAATACCGCGCCGCCGCCGGCACGCTCCGCGGTTGCATCTTCAACGCCACCCGCCCCAAGGCCACACCGAACGGAAAGGTTTCAATCATCACGCACGCGGCCGACCTCAGCAAAACATTCCTCCCGCCGGCGCCCGACGTCACCGCCGCACTCGCAGTCATTTGGCGACTCCCCCGAAAAGCCCTCGACGAGACGCCCGAGGGGAAAACGTCCAGGCGAATCACCGCGAACCACAACCGCCTGAAACCCATGCGCAACCAGCCCGACAACGCCTCAGACCCGCCGACCGTCGGCGCCATCATCGCCGGAAACGGCGAACTCAACCCGTAGACACCACGCCCCCAACCCACTTTCATTTCCAAAACCCCCGCCCACGCACAAGGAGCCATTCACATGGCAATCGTCACTGGACCGCTCATGTCCGTCGACGCTTCCGGCAAATTCGGCGGAAGCATGGTCTTCAGCAAGTGGAAGGGAAGGAACTACGCGCGCAAGCTAGTCATTCCCGAAAACCCGAAGGCAGCCAAGCAACTCGGCGTGCGCAGCATGCTCACCTTCTTGGCGAAGGCCTGGGCGGCGATCAAGGTGGCCGAGGCCGCTGACTACCAAGACCTCGCCGACGCCGACCAAATCTCCACCTTCAACGCCTACATGGGCGTGAACCTGGACCGTTGGCAGGAGAACAAAGGACCGTCGCAATCCTATCCCGCCGCCGACGCGTCCACCCCCATCGCAATCACCAGCGCCCCATTGACCGGCCACGCCGACTACGTCACCGCCGTCGTGACGCCGGCCGCAAACGCCAACATCTGGGGAATCATGGTATGGCGCGACACCGTCTCCGTCGTCGCCACATGGGCCAACTGCATCGCGGTCTACTTCCAGGCCGCCGTCGCAGCCCACACGTTCACGGACTCCCCGCTGGACCCCGGAACGTACCACTACCGATTCGCCCAGTTCAACAAAGACGGCATCATCGGCACCATCCTTGCCGACGCCTCGATTGCAGTTCCGCCGGCGTAGCACGCCACGGACAGCGGTGGGGCGACACGACGTCGCCCCGCCGCATTTTCCAAAACCACATGGCCATCATAACAACAGCCATCGAAGACCCTCTCCCCGGCGTGGACAACCCGCGCCGCGCGATGACCGACACCCGCCTCGTCAAGCAAAACATCATCCGCCAGGGCATCGGCGGCTGGACCAAAACGCTCCGGCGCCGCACGACGCGCCACGACCCCGCCACGCCCAAACAAATCGCTTGCCGCGCGCCGATGCGCTTCGGCCGCGCCTACTACTACAACCCGGGTTACGTCACCAAATCACTCTGGAACGACGTCCACCCCGAAGACCTCTTTTGTGAAGCGGTCAAACGGTGGCTTGCAGGGCACAGCCCCGCCGCCGGCCCCTATTACACCTCCGACGATCCCTCCACGATAACCGTCGAAGCCACCGCCGCCGCTTCGATCAACGCGATGATTCTCCGCTTCACCCCGAGCGATTACTGCGCGCTATGGGGCGTAGCAATCATCCGAAGCCAGTACCCCATCGTCACTCCCACGTGGGCCATGCTGCGCATGATCTACCCGACAACGACAATCGCCGAGCGCACGTGGCTGGACCATCCACTCGCCGCCGGCGTTTGGCACTACCGATTCGCCGCCTGTGAAACGGACGGCAAGCTCGGCGCTTTCTCTGACGACGTTTCCGACACCGTACCCTAACGCAAAGGACACCAGAACATGGAACGCATCATCGCCATCATCAACGCGGCCACCGCCGCCTTGCCAACCGGCGCGGCCGTCGCCGCCGAATCGCCCGTGGTCACCGCCCGCGACTGGCTGGGCTTTTTCAAAGCCCTTGCCGAGTTCGCCGCCCGGATGATTCCGCTGTTGATCCCCCTATTCATCGCCACGAAAGACGAATAACGTGCAGGCCAGGACGGCCGAGGGGGCCGGGTGCTCCACACCCGCCCGGCCCCTTTTTTCCTAACGAAAAAAGGACTACCCATCATGGCCCAAGTATTCGGCCCGCTCCACAGCGAATCGGCCTCCGGCCAATTCGCCAAGACCTTGATTTACCAAGGGTACCACGGCAAGAACTACGTCAAAGCCTACGGCAAGCCGAATTGGGACGTCCACCCGCCCACCGCGCCGCAACTCGCCGTCCAGGC
>CAZYZB010000040.1:0-2146 GCA_964651405.1 uncultured archaeon | reverse complement strand
GCAAGCCGAATTGGGACGTCCACCCGCCCACCGCGCCGCAACTCGCCGTCCAGGCGCAGACCAAAACCCTGATGGAACACTGGCCCGACATCGCGCCCGCCGATCAAGCCACCTGGGACGCCCTTGCGATCCCCGCGAGGATCTCGAGGATCAACGCCTACATGATCGAGAACTGGAAGCGCTTCCGATCCGGCAAGCCCACGACCGACGTGTGGCCCGCAACCGACATCCCGATCATCGACCTCCTCGCGCCCGCCTTCGGCGACGAACCCGGCGGCGAAGAGGTCATTATCACCGGCCACAACTTCTTGAACGCCACCGACGTGAAATGGGACGGCGTCCCCGCCGCCGCTTTCGTCGTCGATTCCGATAACCAGATCACCGCCACCAACCCGGCCGGCGTCGGTCTCGTGTACGTCAACGTCACCACCCCCCTCGGCACGAACACCGACGGCCCCGACAACCAGTTCGAATACTTCGCCCCACCGTAACCCTAACCCCGACGAAGAATGGAACCGCCAAATGACTCCCCGCCGATCATTCCTTTCCCTCTGCTTTCTCTGCGCGGTCGCCGCAAACTGCGCACGCGCGCAGACGCCCACACCCGCGCTGCAGACGCCCTTCGTCTTGCCGCTTGCCGACAAGACGACGGCCCAAGCCGTCCTCTTGCCCGCGCCAGCGCAAGCAGCCTGGCTGGTCTACGCGACCAGGGAAGGGAAGATTGGTTTCTGGACGATGACCCCGACGAACCCGACCCCGCCGCCTGAGCCGCAACCGCAACCGCAACCGCAACCGCCCAACGTCCTGCCACCGCTGCCCGATTGGATCATCCCCGGCGCCGCCCCGCGCGACCGCAGCTGCAAAGGAAGATGCCGATGGAGGTAATCACCCGCGCCCAATGGGCGCAAGAAAAAGACGAAGCCGCCCAGCGACGCCACGGCACGCCCGCAATTCCTTACGACGGAATCCAACCGCGAGTCTACGGTTACGGCCAACTCCCCAACGTCCCCGAGGCCCGCCTATACGTCAAAAAGATCGACCGGGCCGAGTGGCCCGAGCGAATCCGAGAACGCAAGGCCCGCCGCCTCTTCGAGCGCACCCGCCCGATCCTCCCGAACCACGACCAGGACGGCCACTCGAGCTGCTGGTGCCAAGCGCCCGTCCGCGCCGTCGAGATCGTCAACTACCTGAACGGCCGAACCCCGCACTTGCTCTCCGTCGAAAGCATCCTCATCCCCATCGACGGCCACCGCGATCACGGCGGCAACCCGGAAGACGCGATCGATCAGCTAATCCACATGGGCGCCTGCCACCAGGACCTATGGCCGGCCAACGAATTCAACGAGAAGAAAGCCGACCCCCGTTGGTCGACCGAGCGCTACCAACACAAGCTCATCCGCTTCGTCGACCTACGCGACTTTGACGAACAAATCTCCTTCGCGCTGCACGACCTCCCCCAAGTCGTCGCCCTCGAGTGGCTCCGCCATGCCATGTGCGGCCTTGACCCCGAGCTACTCGGCAAGAACGAAGTAGGCCTCCGAATGGATAATTCCTGGGGCCAATGGGGCGACCAGGGCACCAAAGTATACGACGAAGAATCCGCCACCGCCGGCGACTGGGGAGCCTGGGGAGTATTGCACGCAACGATGCAGCCGCTCTAGCACGCGATCCTAGAGGCACTTCACCCGGGGGTATCAAAGTACCAACCGACCCGCCGGAACGCACCAGGCGCAATCCTACGCATCCGGTTTTAGAGAAAACGATGGAAAACAGTGACGCCGAGCAATCCGGCCTTGTGTTACCCCCCCAACAAGCCGTGCGATTAGTTGCCGAAGCAGCCGCGCGCCAAGTGGTCATCGAACACATCCGCCTCTGCCCCTTCGCCGGCTCGAAGATCGACGAGCGGGTCCGAGCCCTCGAAACGAACTACGCCCGACTCGTCGGCTTTATGCTCGGCAGCGGCCTACTCGGGGGCGCAGCCGGCGCAGCCGTAAGCCAGATTATCGGACATTGAACCGCCCTCCCCCGCCCGATCGCCGTCGCTGTGTCTAGGAATCCGCACACCCCAAAAAAAGGGAGTGCGGATTCCTCACACGACACGCGACCGGCGAACGGCACGGGACGGGCGGCGCTCGTCGATCGGCAC
>CAZYZB010000039.1:0-6505 GCA_964651405.1 uncultured archaeon | reverse complement strand
CATTTGTATTTTGGAATCTAACATCTCCTCCTTGTACATCTAATTTATAACTTGGGCTTGTCGTTCCAATCCCAACATTACCGCCGGTTGATATTCTAAGTTGCTCATTACCATTATAATTATAAAGTAGACCAGAGTCAGCAGATAGTGTTAATGTTGAATTAACTTGATTGCTACCAGTAGCTGTTAAGTTAACATAATCACCAAGGCCAGAAGCCCAAGTCCACCATAGTCTATTCTTAGAATAATCTTTATCCCATATTTTAAAGTCAAACGGTACTGATATTGCACTGCCAGCAGTGCTAAAGTACATGTTTCCTGTCGTGTTAATATTACCAACTACATCAAGTTTTTGTACAGGATTAGCTGTTCCTATACCAACTCTTGCACCAGTAGTAGTGTTGGTGACATATGTTCCAACACTCCAACCACTCGAAGAACTAGTGGGCCAATCACTTCTACATCCGTTTGCTAAACAGACATAATTTCCATTCATACTCAAATTACGATAAAAATCTACATCTCTTTCTCCAGATGCACCATTATATCTAAAAACGTTCCAGGAGTTTGCATAATCATAAAATCCTATTGACTTTGTTGAGTCAGTAAGCCCTATCCATAAATCTTGTCCAGAAGGATTTCTTACTCTCCAAACATTTTCAATGCTTTTTCCTTTCATATCTAAATCTCCAGATATACCAGCAGAAACAAAAGCATAACCAGCGCTTGTTATGTTGACTCTAGGCTGTAATAACTTCAGGTTGGTGGTGGTTGTTCCAACTCTAACTTCCAAGAAATAAGGTTTATCAAAAGCAACACTTGGTGGCGGACTTAGAACAGTGTTAAACAAGCCGTTTGTAACAGTGACAGTGGATTGTTGAGTCCAAATTAAATTTCCGCTACCAATATTCGGTGAATCATAAACAGTAAAATTAAATAGATAGCTCCCGCTAGCAACTGGCAAATCGTTTGCGTCAGTTAATTTTCCTTGTACAGTAATGTAATTTGGTATTTCAGCTAGAGCTATGCTGCTAATCAGCAACATGGCTAACACAAAAAAAGTTTTTTTCACGAAAACCACCTCACGATATTTTTACCTTTAAAGTTACGTTAGTTTGAGTAATATCAACACGGCTTAACTCAACAATAGTTCCTGATTGACCAGGTTGATATTGAAAATTAACATACAAGGATAAAGTGTTAAAATTAATAGGCTCATCAAAATTCATGTTGCCAATATTTGTTTGACCTACCATTTGATTTCCTTGTATGCCTTCTCCAGTGACATTTAATGTTGATGGGAACTTCCACAACAAGTTATAGACTCTTTGTTTACCAGAAACGTTACATTCTTGCCATATATGGCTTCTAGGGTCTATTTCAGCCATCGGACTTGCATCACATAGAGGCGCATTACTTATTAATCTATAATTAATTCCTTCCTGCCTTCCAGTTATTTCACCTCTTTTTATGTTAAATATGCATTTGTTCATAGTGCCAGTTCTTGCGGTTTCAATTATTCTTTGATTACAGTCATCAAACTGAGATTTAATTGCCTTTGACTCAGAAAGATCCATAGAAGTTCCTACATTTTCCATTGCCCAAGGTAATGTCATGGCAGCTAAAACCAATATAAGAAGCATTATAAGCATAGCTTGAAGTATTGTAAAGGCTGCTTTCATACTTTAACTATTTTATTCCCTAAATATAAAATTTGGTTATTTACCACTAAGAAAATCTAGTTAAGAGAATTTTGTCAATTACTCGCAAAAAAAAATGTTTTCATCAATAACAAACCCACACTTTCTACAACTTACTTCTCCTAACCTTCTATTAATCTTTTCTGAACCGCATTCAGGACAAACAATTCTCATATTAAAAAGTGAATTTTAAATCTTTTTAAGCTTTTACTTTTTTTGAAGCATATATTTTAAAAAATATACACGGAAATGTGAGTTAAGAAATCTATTTAAATACTTCTATATTCAACTGATTTTTATGAAAAAAAGAAAAAAGCCTGAAGAAAAAAATATAGAATTAAAAAAGATTTGTATAGATACATCTGCATTGATTCGTGGGAAAATCACTGAGCTAATAAACTCTGAAAAGTTAAATAGCTCTGAAATAATAATTCCTGAAATTGTTACTGGGGAACTTCAAGCTCAAGCATCAAAAGGTAAAGAGACTGGTTTTATAGGACTGGAGGAAATTAAAAAGATAAGAGAGCTTTCAGAAAAACATAAAATTATTTTAAAATTCATTGGTGAAAGGCCAAGCTACGAGGATATTTTGCTTGCACGATCTGGAAGAATAGACGCCTTGATACAGGACATTGCAAGGGAAAATGATGCAGTTCTTGTGACATGCGACTTGCTGCAAGCATTAGTTGGTGAAGCTCAAGGAATAAACGTAAAATACTTTGAATCTTATGAAAGGAAAAAGAAAATAAAAATTGAAGACTTTTTGACGCCTAATACATTATCCCTTCATTTGAAAGAAGGAGCAACTCCTTACGCGAAAGTAGGAAACCCTGGAAATATACAACTAGTTGCATTAAGAGAAAAGAAAATGGACTTGGAAGAGTTAGAGGCAATGGCAAATGAGATTCTCGATGCTGCAAGATATGAGGAAGACTCGTTCGTTGAATTAGGCGAGTATGGGGCAACAGTTGTTCAGCTAAAGGATAAAAGAATAGCTATCGCGAGGCCACCTTTTTCTGATGGACTGGAAATAACCTTGGTCAGACCCATTATCAAGCTGACTTTGGATGATTATAAACTTTCTACCAAACTTAAGGAAAGACTAGAAAAGAAAGCAGAAGGAATTTTGATTGCTGGACCACCTGGTTCAGGGAAGTCGACGTTCTCAGCTAGTTTGGCAGAATTTTATTTTAAAAAAGGAAAAATTGTTAAAACCTTAGAACAGCCAAGAGACCTGCAAGTACCACCAGAAATAACTCAATATGGTCCTTTAAATGGAAGTTTTGCAAAATCAGCTAATATTTTGCTTTTAGTAAGACCAGATTATACAATATTCGATGATGTTAGAAACATAAAGGATTTTGAATTATTTGCTGACATGAGATTAGCAGGAATAGGGATGATTGGAGTTGTTCACGCAACTGATCCAGTAGACGCGATACAAAGATTCATAGGAAAAGTAGAACTAGGTGTAATACCGCATGTCATTGACACTATAATCTTCATAAAATCTGGCATAGTTGAAAAAGTTTATTCATTAAACTTAGTAGTAAGAGTTCCTAGCGGAATGGTTGAAGAGGATCTTTCAAGACCATTGGTAGAGGTCAGAGACTTTGAAACAGCGAATTTAGAATATGAAGTTTACACATATGGAGAGCAAACAGTTGTCGTTCCAGTTAAAGAAGAAAAGAAATCACCTTTGCAAAAGCTAGCATCTGAGAAAATAAAATCAGAAATAAGAAAATTCGATCCTTTAGCAGAGATAGAGTTTGTTTCAGATGGTAAAATAATTGCAAAAGTCAAGAACGAGGCAATACCAAGATTGATTGGAAAGGATGGAAAAGTGATAAAATCTATTGAGGACAAACTAGGTGTATCAATAGAAGTCCAACCAATGGTAGAGTCCTTGGGAAATGAGATGAACTTTACTATTAATGAGACAGGAGCGTATGTTGTCTTATCATTCGAGAGTAAGATTGCAGGAAAGAACGCGAACGTTTATGTAGATAACGAGTATCTGTTCTCAGCAACTATCGGTAGGTCAGGTCAAATAAAAGTTTCTAAAAGTTCTGACTTGGGAAAAGTTCTGTTAAGAGCAATAACAAGCAAGAAAGCAATTAAAGTCTTTATCTAAAAAGCATTTTTATACTGTTAATTTCTATTAATCATTATGCCCTCGTAGCTCAGTTTGGATTCAGAGCATCTGCGTCCTAAGCAGAGGGTCGCGGGTTCAAATCCCGTCGGGGGCATAAAAGCTTTTATATAAAATTGGTTATAATTAAAGTATGATAAAGGAAAGAGTAAAAACAGGTATACCTGGATTGGACGAACTAATAGAGGGTGGATTAATACCAAGATCATTAAATCTTCTAACTGGGACTGCTGGAACTGGTAAAACAATTATGTCTTCTCAGTTCATTTATAATGGTGTTAAGGATTTTAATCAATCAGCTGTTTATGTTAGTTTTGAAGAGCCTATAGAGGCTATAAAGGAAAATTGTTTAACTTTTGGGTGGGACTTTACACCATATGAGAAGAAAGAGAAGGTAGTCTTCGTAAGGTATGACCCGTTCCACGTTGAAGACATCTATGAATTGATAGAGACTAATGTAAAGAAATTAAATGCAGAGAGAGTTGTTATAGACTCTGTATCTGCTTTAGGCTTGTATGTAAGGGATACTCCAGAAATAAGAAGAATGATTTTTAACGTAGCGTTCCTGCTAAGAAAGCTTTCCTGTACAACACTCTTAATATCTGAAATTCTTCCAATGCAAGAGTCTCTTTCAAGATTTGGAGTAGAGGAGTTCGTATCTGATGGCGTCATAGTCTTGTACTATAATAAGGTAGGCTCACAGTTCTCAAGATCTTTAACAGTATGGAAAATGAGGAATTCAGACCATTCAAATAAGATTCATCCTTACAAAATAACTAACAAAGGCGTAACAGTTTATTCAAAAGAAGAGGCTTATGTCAAGTAATATATATAGACCTTTCTAAAATTTAGTATATGCATAAAAAGAAGGCTAAAAAAATACCTGTAGTTAAAAAACAGCCTGAAAAAGAGAAATTTGAATTTTTAAAGAAACTTTCGATAAGACTCTTTGGTAAAATATCTGATAAATTTTCTAATAGCTTTATATCGTTAAAAGAGTCCCTAATAACTGCGAATGCAAGAGTGTTGTTTAGAACTTATTTGTCAATAGCGTTCTTATTCTCATTTATAATTTTTATTTTCTCATTTTTACTAACTTTAATTACATCGATTTACCTTAGACTTAGCATAATATTTGCGTTGTTTGGTTTAGTAGTAGTTCCCTCTTTCTTCGCATTCTTAACTTTTTTCCTCATTTTTATCTATCCATTCTCAATAACACAGAGCCGTAAAAGGGATATAGAAGCGAATCTCCCATTTGCCTTAACCCATATGGCAGCAATATCAGAATCTGGTGCACCACCTTTAACTATTTTTAAAATACTTTCTCAATTTAGCGAGTATGGAGAAATATCCAAAGAGGCAGGAGAGATAACCAGGAATGTAGAAGTATTCGGGCTAGACGAAATAAGTGCTTTGAGGAATAATGTTGAAAAATCTCCTTCATCTGATTTCAAAGATGTTTTAGAGGGGATTATCACTACGATTCAAAGCGGAGGTAGCTTGAAGTCTTATTTAATCGAGGAGTCCGAAAAGGCGATGTTCGAATACGCTGTTAGAAGAGAAAAATATAACCAGGTTTTGTCAACCTATGCAGACATCTATACAGCATTGCTTATAGCAGCCCCAATGATTTTTATTGTTGTGCTAGCTGCTCTAAACATAATGGGAGGAGATCTTTTTGGCTTTACAATTCAAGAGCTAATGGTTTTAGGGACAGTAGCTCTGGTAGCTTTAAATTCAATTTTCCTAGCATTCCTCTGCCTTACCCAACCAAAAATGTGATTAAATGAAAACTAGAATGAAAGGTTCAACAAAAGTAATTTTAATATTTGTCATAATAGGAGTTTCAATTTACCTTTACAACTTCTTCACTATTTTTTACCTTCCTCTAACTCTTCTATCAATAGGCATTGTTGTAGCAGGACCTGCTTTGTTCGAATACAAGAGGTATAAAGAAAATAAAGAAATAGAAGAAAGATTTCCAGACTTTTTAAGAGATGTGACTGAGAACATTAAAACCGGGATGACCTTAACTCAAGCAGTTATTGCAACAAAGAACACATACTATGGAGCCTTATCACCTTACATAAAGAAGATAGTCATCAAGATAGATTGGTCTATACCATTTGATCAAATTCTAAAGGAATTTTCTAGTCGAACAACCCCCCTGATCAAGAAGACAATTTCTACTATAGTCGAGACTTATTCGGGCGGAGGCGATATCACACAAATTTTGGATGCTAGCGGGAAGACAATAAAAGAAATAAATAAAATAAGAAAAGAAAGATTCTCTGCAATTTACAACCAGATGATTACAGGCTATATAATATTCTTCATTTTCATCGGAGTCTTAATAATCTTGCAAAAATACCTCGTACCTAGTCTTTTTGCGTTCTCGTCGCCAGACATAGGTATGTCCAACATGGACAGCGCATCTAAAATATACTCTGACATATTTCAGTGGCTGATCCTAATAGAAGGCTTCTTCTCTGGACTAGTTATAGGCAAGATGGCAGAAAGCAGCTTACTTGCAGGTCTAAAGCACTCATTTATACTAATTATAATAGGCTATGGTGCATTTCTCCTTTTTATGTAAACTTTTATTATAAGTTTAGACTATCATTTATTATGAAAGGCATATATCCTACTT
>CAZYZB010000038.1:0-7447 GCA_964651405.1 uncultured archaeon | reverse complement strand
CCTTTGTTTATATCTCCTTCTACATTTTCCTCGTTTTCAGTTTCCTCATTTCCAAGGCCGCCCCAGCTTTCTTCTTCCTTCTTGTCTTCTGATTCAATCTCATCCTCTTCTGCAGGTTCGCCTTCTTTTATCATTTCCATAGGTTTGTTGCAGCAAACTAAAGTTCCTCCGCCTACGGATAAAACTTTAACTTCATTACCGCAAATATTACATCTAAATATTTCTCCTTTTTCTTTTACACCGCCCATTACATCACCTCATTTTGGTGGATTTTTTAAAAATTCTTCCAATATCAAAATCGTATCTTCTATATCATCTTTGTTTGCGACTGCTGTTGCCGTGTGCAAATTTCTTATCGGCACGCCAACCACTGTCGAAGGGACGCCGCCTTTTGTTATCGAGATGCTTGTGGCATCTGTTGTTCCAGTTTCACTAACGTCTCTTTGAATATGAATCTTCTTCTTTTTTGCAATGCCAATTATGTGTTCATTAAGAGTTCTGTTTCCAATTAATTCTGCATCTTTCATTGTGATAGAGGGTCCATTACCTAAAGTTATTACAGGTTCTCCTCTAGCGTCAGACGTCTCTATGACGTCAACAGCAATTGCCCAATCAGGTTCTACTTTATATGCAGAAGTCATAGCTCCTACAAGTCCTATCTCTTCTTGTATAGTGAAAACAAAATATATCTCACATCCGCTTTTCTTTAATCTCTTAGCAAGCTCTATGAGTATGTAACAACCTATCCTGTTGTCAAATGCCTTGCCACAGATTATTTTATCAGAGCCCAGATAATACAAATCCCTTTCCATTGAGAGATAAGATCCTATCTCAATTCCTAATTTTTTAAGCTCTCTCTCACTCAAACCAGTGTCAACAAACAAGTCTTCTACTCTTGGTACCTGATTTAAAAAAGTTCCATCATTGACCTCTCTCGTCGTTATAACTCCATGTATTATTCCCTTCTTGGTTTCTATATGAACTCTTTCACCTAAGAGCATGACTGGATCTGCTCCACCTAGTTCTACAAAGTAAATTCTACCTCTAGACTCGATGTTCTTTACCATTAAGCCAATTTCATCCATATGAGAAGAAAGCATTATCTTTGGTTTTTTTCCTTTCTTGCGGGCAATAAGATTTCCTACCTTGTCTGTGTAAACTTCATCAACATATTTCTTGATCTCTTCCTGAATCAAACATCTAACTTTCTCCTCGTTTCCACTTACACCAAAAGTGCTTATCAATCTTTCTAGCAAATCCATTGTTACACCTATAGAATATTTTGTTTTCGTTTATATTACTTTCTTTTTCTAAACTTATTATAAACCCAGACTATGAGACAAGACATAATATAAGATGGTATCAACAGAAATATCGTAAGAGTACCAAATAACAAACGGCTCGAATCATGCAGGTACAGTAAAAAATTTACTATAAAATAAAATAATGCTACAGTTGTAGCAAAAACTTGGGGTTTGAATATTATCTTGTAAGAGTCTACTGGAGCTATTAAGGACTCAGCAGATACAGAAAAAGAAATTAACGCAATAATTATAGGAATAGCTACTATGAATGTAATAAAACCAATAAAGTCAAATTTACCATTTGTAGGATATTGAATAAAAAAGAACGATAGTATGCTAAACAAATAAAATTTTCTCCAATCTGGTTTTAGGAATTGCTTGAGGTTCATTCTTTCACTTTATTTTCAATGATTCTTCAAATATCTCCAGTCCTTTGTCGGCTTCTTTTTTTGTTATTGTTAATGGTGGACACATTCTTATAACACTTGTACCAGCTGGTAAAAGCATCAAACCTTTTGCTAAGGCGTTCATTATTATTTTATGTCTTTCCTCTCTTGCAAACTCTTTTGTTCTCCTATCTTTGACAAGCTCGATACCAATCATCAATCCCTTTCCTCTAATGTCTCCTATTATCTCATACTTTTCCTTCATTTCTTCTAGTCTTTTCAGCATGTAACTTCCAATTTTCTTTGCATTTTCTCCAAGTTTTTTCTTTCGCATGTAATCTAGGCTAGCTATGCCAGCTGCGCATGCCAAAAGGTTACCACCCATTGTGTTGGCATGAGAGCCCGGAACCCAGTCCATGATTTCCTTGCTTGATACCGTAACACCCATTGGTAATCCACCACCGATTGCTTTGCTTAAAGAAACTATATCTGGTTTGACAGAAAAGTTTTCTATTGCTAGAAATTTTCCAGTCCTGAAACAGCCTGACTGGACTTCATCATCACATAAAAGAACGTTATAAAAATCACAAAGTTTTCTCACGCCTTTTACAAATTCTTCTGGAGGAACTATATAGCCTCCTTCTCCTTGGATAGGTTCGATAAAGACTGCAGCCAAATCATCCTTTACAGTTTTCATTGTATTTTCTAATTCTTTCAAACATTCCATTCCACATTCAGGATATGTTTTGTTTGCAAAACAACGATAGCAATAAGCATATGGAGTGTGTTTAACAGGCAAGAAAGGTTCGTACCTTTCCCTTTGCACTGGCTTTGATTTTGTCATCGATAATGATCCCATTGTTCTGCCATGGAAGCAACCTTCAAAAGCAATTAACCATTTCTTTTGCGTATGCCACTTTGCAATTTTTAATGCAGCTTCAACTGATTCTGTTCCTGAGTTCGAGAGGAAAGCACAATTAAGATTATTCGGCAAAAATGTTAGGAGATTTTCTACGAATCTTACAGGTAATTCAGCATAAAAGTCAGAGAATGCAGGATGAATTGCTTTTTTCAATTGTTGTTCTATTGACTTTACGACCTCAGGATTATTGTGTCCTATGTTTGCTACTGCCACTCCTGCTGAGAAGTCCAAGTACTTCCTTCCGTCTATATCCCATACGTAGCAACTTTTTGTCTTATCCAAGACTAGGTCATACTCTCTCGTCAATGACGGCGAAATAACTCTCTTGTCTCTTTCAATAACTCTCAAAGACTTTGAGCCTGGCTTATATTTCATAATAATTGTTACAATTCTTTATTTAAAGAATTTTAGATTTTACCTAATAGATATAACAGTAATGCTTTTTGTACATGCAGTCTGTTTTCAGCTTCATCAAATACTATTGAATGCTTCCCGTCAATGATTTCTTTTGTTACTTCATAACCTCTATGAGCAGGCAAGCAATGCATGAAAAGGTAATCCTTCTTAGCTAGCTTCACGAGCTTTGAATTGACTTGGAACGGCTTGAATATTTTGTTCCTTATATTCTCTTCTTTCTCTTCTCCCATGCTTACCCAAGTGTCAGTCATAACTACGTCAGCATTTCTGATTGCCTTTTTAGGGTCATGAAATAGTTTTGCTTTGCCTAATTTTTCTTTCGGTTCGTAGCCTTTTGGAGTTGCCACGCTTAAGCTAAAATTCATTATATTTGCAGCTTGTATCCAAGAATTGCAAACATTATTTCCATCTCCTATCCATGCAAAATTCAAGTCCAGTGTGCTTCTTTTTTCCAGAACAGTAAACAAATCAGCAAGAATCTGGCATGGGTGATACAAATCTGATAAGCCATTGATAACAGGTATTGTTGCATGTTTTGCTAGGTCAGTTATGGTCTTATGCTTATATGTTCTTGCTACAATTCCATTTGCATATCTTGACAGAACTTTTGCTGTGTCAGAAATTGTTTCTCCTCTTCCTATCTGCATTTCATTAGGCGTTAGGATTATTGCATCTCCTCCTAGTTCGACCATTGCCACGTAAAAACTTATGATAGTTCTCGTGGAGGGTTTTTCAAAGTATAATATTAAAGTTTTCTCAAAAAGATCTTCGCTCCTTTTTCCTTTTACTTTTTTGGTTATTTCGAATATTTTTTCTATATCTTCTTTTTTCAAGTCCTTTAATGATAACAAGTCTTTTTTCATCTTTTCTTCACCCTTCTAAATTTATCATAAATCCAGAATATGAGACAGGAGAGTATGTATGCAGTCGTTAATGGTAAAATCAAAGTCCATAAATAATTATATACAAGTTCCGATAAACTTACACAGCAGGAGCAAAAATCTTTAAATATTATATATTCCCTGTAATTTCTATAATTTTCGTTTGGACAAGGCTGACTCGAGCATGAACAAAACGTTTTGAAACCGTATAAAAATAAAAACCATATTGCGAAGATTATAGTAGTTATAATAATCTTTCTCCATTCTGGCTTTAGGAATTTCTTTAGTTTCATTTAATCAACTTTTTAATTCAAAAATTCTTGAATTTTTAGGTCCATATCTTTTTCCCATATATTTGTCAATAGCTTTTAAAATCTCTTGTGCTTGATTAGGATTAGAAACAAACTCTATATCAGCTGACCATCTTTCCTTTTCATTATTTTTAACTTTAAATAATATAATTATGTCAACATCATTAGGCCATTTCTTTTTTGTTGTAAAACTTCCACAAACATAAACCTTAGATATAGGGAATGTTCTTTTAAGCTTCTTTAAGAGTATTTCAGTATTTTTCCACATAACTTTTCTGTTTTTAGATTTTAGCATTTCTGTAGGAATCTTTTCTATTTTTATTATTTTCATTCTATCACTGTCCCTGCCTTTTTTATTAGCGCTTTTCCCAACAGTTCTGGTTTTGTTATTATTACTTTCTTTCCTTTGCTTAAGAATTTTAATGAGGCCTCTATTTTAGGTCTCATTGAACCTTCCTTAAATTCTTCTGGGAATGAGACTAAAGCCTTACTCATTTCATTTGTTTTTATTCTTGCTATTGGTACAGCATTCTTAGTTCCATAATTAAAGTAAACATAGTCTGTATCAGTTAGGAATACTAGCAAATCTGCTTTCAACTGGCTTGCCAACAGCTGAGTTGAATAATCTTTGTCAATAACTGCTTCTACACCTTTTCCATTAACAACAGGTATTCCTCCACCGCCACATGCTATGACAGTATATCCTTTTTTTATCAAAGACTTTATTTCCTCTATTTCTATTATTCTTTTTGGCTTTGGAGAAGGAACAACTTTTCTCCAACCTGCTTTTTGTTTTATCATTTGCTTTTCTATTTTTTCCTTATAGAAAGGTCCTATTGGTTTGGTTGGATTTTTAAAAGCTTTATCATTCTTATCAACTTCAACTTGCGTTACAACCGTTATTGCCTTTTTCTTTAGATTGTTTCGAATGCTTCTTTGTAATAGATATCCTAGTTGACCTTGTGTCATTGCGTCGCAAACATCTAAGGGCATCTCAGGAACCTCTTTTGTAGAGTGCTGTTGAATTAAAAGGTTGCCCACTTCAGGACCATTGCCATGCGTAATAACAACTTTATATTTAGCAAATAGCGGCGCTAGATGCAAAACAGTTTTGTTAATATTTCTTTCAAGTCCTTCGTAGGTCCACTTCTCGTTAGAAGGTTGTAAGGCGTTTCCACCTAATGCAATAACAGCTATTTTCATAAAAGTAATTAGTTTGTTCTATTAAAATTAATTATATAAATCACAATTCACAAATTAATTTCATGCCGAACGGAAAGAAAAAATTTTTATTTGTATCGCGTGAAGGTTTGATAGGAGATCTTGTGTGGCAAATTAAGAAAGAAGGACACGAAGTGAAATACTTTATAGAAGATAAAAATGAGAAAGACGTTTGCGATGGTTTTGTTGATAAGACTGATAATTGGGAAGAACTTAAAGATTGGGCTGATGTGATTGTTTTTGATGATATAAACTTTGGTTCAATAGCGGAAAAATTAAGAAAAGAAGGAAAACTTATAATAGGCGGAAGCGTTTATACTGATAAACTAGAGGTCGATAGAGATTTTGGATATAAGGAAATGATAGATGCAGGAATCAATGTTATTCCTAGTTGGATTTTTACAGATTTTGATGAAGCAATTAGATTCGTACAAAAATATCCAGACAGATATGTTATTAAGCCAAGCGGTATTGACCAAGGGGAACAAAAAGAATTGTTGTTTGTTGGGGAAGAAGATGATGGTAAGGATGTAATACAGGTCCTATCAATCTATAAGCTAAGATGGTCTAAAAAAATAAAAACATTCCAATTACAAAAATTCATCTCAGGTGTTGAAATTGCAGTTGGTGCATTTTTTAATGGAGAAGATTTTATTTATCCGATAAATGTTAACTTTGAACACAAGAAATTATTCCCAGGCAATATCGGTCCATCAACAGGAGAGATGGGTTGTTACGATGATCAGACAGAAGTTTTGACAAACGACGGTTGGAAATTCTTTAAAGACCTTAGTTTTGATGATAAAATATGTACTCTAAACCCTCTCAATCATATAATCGAATATAACAAGCCGTTTGCTATAGTTTCATTTAATCATCATAAGAAATTAATCTCTATACAAAACAACACGTTGGATATTGCTGTGACACCGGATCATAACATGTATGTTTCTTCTCAATGGAGTGCAAGAAGCAAACAAAATGATTTTACATTTGTAAAAGCAAGAGACTTGCAATGTCAATCTTTAATCAAGAGGACTGGTGCTTGGGTTGGAATACAAGAGGAGTACTTCACATTACCTTCTGTGTCCATGGGGCATTATTCAGGCAACCAAGTTTTATTACATGAAACAGGGGAAGTAAAAATTCCTATGGACAATTGGTTGTCTTTTGTGGGAATCTGGTTGTCAGATGGTTATGTGTCAAATGATAAAATAGGAATAGCGCAGAAAACATTAGAAAAAAAAGAGCTAATAGAAAGTCTGCTGGTGAACCTTCCTTTCAAATTTTCAAAAAGGGAAAATGAGTTTTATATTTATAACAAACAACTCAGTTCTTACTTACAACAATTTGGTAAGGCGTATGAGAAGTATGTTCCTAATTTTATAAAAGAATTAAGTTCAAAGCAAATAGAAATATTCCTAGAATGGTTTACAGTGGGTGACGGTACAATAATGAAAAATGGCTTTAGAATTTTTTATACTTCTTCAAAAAAATTGGCAGATGATGTTCAAGAATTGCTATTAAAAATAGGTAGAGTAGGAACTATAAAAACTAGAAAAAGGTTTGGTAAAATTTGGATAAAAAACCATTTTGCAAATTCTTCAAGGGTGCAATATGAAGTTATAGAAAGAGTAAAAAAGCTCAATTCTTGGATAGACAAGAGGGACATGAAGGTCATAGACTATAACGGTGAAGTGTATTGTGCATGCGTGAAAAATCATGTTATGTATGTAAGAAGGAATGGCAAGCCTTATTGGTGTGGCAATACCTCTATGTACTGGTCTCAACCTAACACCATTTTTAATGAGACCTTGCTTAAGATGAAGGAAAAACTAAAACAAAGTGGTTACGTTGGCTACATGGATATTAACTGCATTGTAAACGGAAGAAACATATATCCACTGGAATTTACCTCAAGATTCGGATATCCTACAATAAGTATACAAATAGAAGGTATCTTAAGTGAATGGGGAGAATTCTTATACTCTTTGGTAAAAAAAGA
>CAZYZB010000037.1:0-7771 GCA_964651405.1 uncultured archaeon | reverse complement strand
CTCCGATATTTTAGACCGATATTTGAACCTATCCCGGGCTACCATCAAAACCACTGATCTTGTCGCGTTTTGCAGACGCGCGCGCTGTTTCTGCGGGGTGGAGCCTGGCGGCTTTTTCTGCTAGGATAAGCGCGCCCAAGCACGTTAGTGGCTTGCGTTTTCTTGGATTAGAGCTCTTGCGGCCAGTTTTACCGCTTGTTTGCTCGAATGGCTTGGTTTCCACCCGGTTTTGACTAGTTTGTCTATGGATAGTTGCATGATTTTCACGTCGCCCTTCCATCCTCTTCCGCCGTCGACTCCACCGGTGAACTTGTATTCTATGTTGGACGTGTTCATTTCTTCTGAAACGGTTTTTGCTATTTGTGCAACGGTTACCTTGTCGTTGGAGCCCACGTTGAAGAGGTCGACTTTTTCGGTGCTTTTGGAAAACGTTTCGGTCAGATGCGTGATTGCTTCGATGCAGTCTGTTATGTACATGTAGGATTTTTCCTGGTTTCCGTCGCCGAGTATCGTGAGTTCTCTTGGGTTGGCCCTGATTTTCTTGATGAAGTCCACTATGACTCCGTGGTTTGATCTTGGGCCGATGATGTTTGCGAGACGCAGGATTAGTGCTCGATGGTTGAACGTGTGGGCGTAGCTTGTGATGAGGGCTTCACAGGCGAGTTTTGAGGCGCCGTAGGTTGAGATGGGTATGAGCGGCGCGTAGTCTTCCCTTGTTGGAACCTGTGTGGCTTCTCCGTACACGGTGGATGTTGAAGTGAAGACGAGGGTTTTTGGTTTTCCGCTTTTTCTCATGGTCTCGAGCAGGTTGAAGGTTGCGAGGATGTTTTCTTCAAAATGTTTTTTAGGGTCGGTTTCGCCCAGTTTTACCTCGGGGTTTGCGGCCAGATGGAAGATTGTGTCCGAGGCGTTCATGATTTGCCCCAGTTTCTTCGGTCTCTTCAAATCTTCTTTGACGATGGTTAATGAAGGATTGTCCAGCGAGTGTTGAATGTTATTCATTTTTCCGTTTGAGAAGTTGTCGAGTATGGTTACTTTGTGTCCCTGGTTTAGCAGCTCTTCGGTCAAGTGGCTGCCTATGAAGCCGGCTCCACCCGTGACAAGTATTATGCGTTCAATCACTTTGGTGCATCTCGCATTCTGGCTGATACGGTGGTGTTCTGAGAAGGTTTGTGAGCTAGGATAGTATTTAGGATTTGTCCAAGAGGCGTGTTCCCGTGATCTGGTTGGTTCGTTTCAAGCGTCTCTGCAGTCATAGTCATGGGAGGCGGCTTGTTGGAAGAATCGGGAAAAATCGTTTCATACTGTCCTTTGGCTGTGGGTGGCCGCCCTTTTTTCAAGTGTTCGGGCTGAAAGGCTGACGATAGGATGGACTGGTTCGCTAAGGCTATGAGCTAGGCTTCGTATTGTTCTAGTTCTTCGGGCATCATGGGTATTATGGTTATGGACTCGTTTTCTGGAGGGGTTTCGGCTTGGGATTGTTGGGTTTTTTGCTCTTTGCGGGTGCCTGCCCAGAGCATGGTCCATCCGATTATCCAGAGGAGTATTGCGATTGGTAGGAAAAGTAGCCTGATTACTTTGTTGCGCATAGGGTTGACCACGTGCGGCCTTTTTTGGAGGTCGGACGTTTGAGTCGTGCTGTGGTCGTTAAAGCTTTTATGAAGTTGGGATAAGTGGTTTGGATGTGTTTTGTGGTGTGTAGCGCGCATGCGTGTTCCTAAATTCCCTTTTCCGCTGCGTTAGATTCGGACAGCGTCCTCTAACGATGCCTCACTGCAATCCGAACGTGCAATCACTGTGGTGAAAAAAAGAATTCTTTTTTTATACATTCACCCAACATCGTTTCCTGTATCTCGGGCGCGTAATCATCCTAAGCACGGCAGAGCGAGAAGCACAATCGAAACAGAAACGGATTTAGGAACAAGCATGCGCGCGCTTTACGCTGACGTGGAACAGAGATAGTTACGTGCTTGCAGTCGGCGCATCTGTCCAAGCCGTGCTGAGCCTCACGGTTTCATCGAGCATCAGCGGCATCACAAGCTTCAGCTTCGACATAACCATCACAGCGACACAGTAGTCTGACAACGTACCTGCAATAGCAGTGCGATAATGAATCGAAGACAAGACTCAGAATCAAGAGCTCAGAATCAATTTTCCCATATTTCTTGTCGGTATGCGCTCCTTATTTCATCTATGCTTTCTTAAGGGTTCTGATTTGACGTTCTCTTATGGCTCCGGCGGTGGCAAAAATTGTGGTCAAAGCGAGTAGGCTCAGGACGATTGGTGTCAAGCGGATGCCCCATGGTGTGTAGTTTAGAAGTAATCCTACCATTGGGACCAGTGCCAAGCTCATGCCTACGCTCAGGGCTATGCGCTCAATGGTGTCCAGGTCTTTGTCGCTTGTTTTAACCGGGAGCTGTTCTGGGAACAGGGCTTTTATGAAAGCGTAACCCGGCAGCCAGAGAACGAACACTGCGCCCAGCACGTATCTTACATAGACCAGGGGATAAGCAGTTTCAGGTATGGCGAAGACGGCGACGAGAGTTCCCAGTGACAAGGCGATGGTTGTCCAGAACCAGAGAGCCGCGGATGTTCTCAGGTAGGCTGAGATTCCCTGTGGATTTTGGGTGGGTGTCGTCAACTGCAGTTTTCCTTCATTTTGAAGTTTGACGATGACATCGAGTATTTCGTTTTTTGGGGCGGGATATGTTTCTCCCACGAGTTTAACGAGCTGGTTCACTGTTTCGGGTCTCTTCTGGTTTGTGATTTGAAGTATTGTTTCTGAAAGATTTTTTGTCGCTGTGTCGTTGTTCAAGCTGGTGTTTCCTCGGAAATGAATATAGATTGCTGGTTAGGGATATAAAAACGTTAGAAAAACGGGGTTGGCGTTCTACCTTTTTCTGCGTTTGATTGCCAGCAAGCCTATGGCGGCGAACGGTGACGCCATTAGTGCCAACGGGGCTATTTCTGGTGTTACGAGTGTACTTTTGCTGAAGCTTGTGAACCTGTCGAGTCTGTTATCGTTGCATTCGATGCCTAAGCATTTGTCCTTTGACGGGTCGGATTTTCCGAGGCCTAGTATCAGGGCTTTGATGCTTGCAGGCGAGCTTAGGATTACTGCGAGGGTGAACTTTGTTGGGGCAGCGGTTATTTTTGTAGGAAGTATTTGACGCCGTAGTATAGGTTCGCTTTCTTCGCTTCGTTCATGTTGCTTTTTATTGCTGAGACCTCGTATTGCCATGTTACGCCCGGGTATCCTGTTGTTGTGTTTGCCGCTAACGGTGGGATTTTGCTGGCTGTGACGAGTTGGAAGTCGGTTTTGTCCATGAATTTGGTGTCGTTTATGGTTATCATGTTGAGACGCGTGTAGGTGGGCTCGCTTAGGACGATCAAGAGCCAGACGTTCTTTATGCAGTCTTGGCCCGTGTGGAGTATGAACAGGTTCGCTGGCGTGCTCGTGACTATCAGTTTGCCGCTGTTTGGCGTCGTGCCTATCGGCTAGACTTTGATGGTGTGTGCGTTGCCTGAGTTGTTGTTGCTGTCTGTAGAAACGAGTGGTGCCGCGATGATTGTGAGCGTTAGGGCTATTACTGCAATCGCGATTAGGTTTTGCCTTCTCACCAAAGAATCAGTGTTCAAGAGCTTGTTTGAAGACCCGTGGAATTGAACCCTAGAACAGTTTTATGTGAGTCTCTTACTTGTCGGTTTTTGCGGGTTTTCGCGGGTTGGCGGCTATGTGTTTAGGAGTATGTTGGCTATTCTTAGGGCTACTGTTGCTAGGAACAGGATGGAGAAGGTCATTGCGGTGTTTCTGAGTCTTTTCTTGTTTATTTTGACGTTGATTTTTCCGTAGTAGGGTGACAGCAGTTCTGACGTGACGAGTAGTGTTATTGCTGTTACGGCTAGTAGTAGGCTTATGTCCCAGAGTGTTAGGGGGAAGGTCATTGTTGGGTTGGCTCCTCTTCGATTAGGCGGTATTCGACTGTCATCGCGGTGCCGTCTCTGCTTATTTCCTGGTTTTCTATCGTTGTCGGTTTGCCCGTTGCCTTGGCGATAGCGCACGCGATTGCCGATGTGAGGGGGCAGCTTAGGGCTACGGTGATGGGATACTGTGCGGCTTGTTTGCAGGTGGTCTGGTAGGCTGTGGTGGTTATCTTCACTTGGATTCTGTTGTGTTTTGCTTCGGCCTGGGACGCTGTGTCGTTTGGACGTTCAGGAATCTTCGCGGTTTCCGTTCGTATTTCAAGGCTCGTTGCGATTTCTAGGTCTTCGATGAGGAGTTTAGGCATGTGCTGTTTGAGGTATTCGAGGTCTACTCTTGTGAAGCTTGTTTCCAGGGTTTTTTCGAACAGTCTGGCTAGGTCTGTCCCTGGGGGCGTCAGGAGCATGCCGGCAGGGTTTGTGATGAGAGGCTGGTTTTTGTTTTCTTGGATTTGTTCAGGCGTGGGGTGGGGGCCGTCTTTTTGTTTTGGGATGAAGACTCTGGTGTCTTCTGGGTTTTCGAAGTACTTTGGCGGCAGGTAAACCGGGTTGCCCTTGTAGTCGAGTGCCTGTGTTATCTGGTTCAGGGTGTCGGTGAACGAGGAGACGGAAGCGTCGAGGATTGCTGTGGGCACGTAGTCTGGCTTTTGAATGTAGAGCAGGATTGCTCCCCAGAAGATTAGGCCTAGTCCTATGAGGGCAAGTATGGTTGATGTGGATACGATAGAGGCTGTTAGGGCTAAGGTGCCGAACGCGAGCGTCGTGATGCCTGCTACTTGTGCATATCCGGCTGTTGTGCGCGTAATCTGTCCTCCTGTTTCGCCTAATCCTTTTTTGTGATTGGAGTGTGTGATAAAGCTTGAGGTTTCTGTTGTTCTCTGCTGTTTTTGGTTGTCAAGTCTGGTTTGGCCCTTATGTCTTCCACGTTTGCACCGGCTCATCATTCTGGCTGTGCACTGAGGCCTTTATTATGCCTGTCTTCTCTAGTTCCTGGAGTCTCCGCTCGAGCTGTTCCGTGGTTAGTTTTTGTCCGGTGCTTTTTTGAAGAGTTGCTGCGAGGTTTTCGAGCGTTGCCGGTTTCTTCGTTTTCTGGACGGCTTCGACTATGTCTCTGCTGGAGCTGGTTAGTTTTGCAGCGGCGGTTAGGCTTGCTTTTCTTCGTTTTCTTGCTTCGGCTTCGTAGTAGAACAGCGTGAGGGCGAGGGCGATCGAGGTTGCTGCCGAGAGGGTGATGCCGTTCTGGGATATGATGAGGGTCGTCTCGGACCAGGTTTGGATTGGTTGCCAGTAGTCTGCTATTGCCGTCGCCAGGGTCACGAGCTGAACTTCTAGCCTCGGCAGCTCGTCCATGCTTGAGGGGAAGGCTATGAGGCTTATTCCGACGTGTTTCGTCTGCACCGTTGAGTTTATCATGAAAACCGTGGATGAGTGCCAGTAGAGTACTGCTCGGGTTGCGTCGGTTGCCTCCTGGAATACGAAGTATAGCGCGCGCGCGTTCTGTGTGAGTTGGATGTCTCGAAGGTCGATTTGGGTAGCGAGCGCGCGGAAAGTTTCCCATCCGTAAAGGGATGATTGGGTTGAGGCTATTTCGAGCGAGGCCCATATGGGCTCGCCGGACTCGTTGACAGGTGCGTACAGGTAGACGAGGGACATGTCCTGTTTTGCCTGGACTTCGTGGAGGGTGTCTTCGCGGACGAACGTGAGTGTGTACTGGTCGGTCTGGGGGAGGACCTGGGTGGAGAACTGTTGTCCTGAGGGCGTGTTGAAGGTGATTATCGGAAGGCCCTGCGTGAGCGCGAAGACGGGTGCCTGGATGGTTACGAGCAGGCCGGCGGTTAGGATGATAGCAGCCAGCTTCACTGCGTCGCTCTTGTGAAGCCTGGCTGTTGCAGGTCGGATTATCCTGCCGCATCCTCTGCAGTAGTCTCGGTCTGGCTGCAGTTCAGGTATGCATTGAACGCATTTTGCTGCGGGGTTGGAGAAAATTCGTGTTTTGAAGGCTTTTTCCGATATCAGGAGCAGAACCAGCGTTCCCAGAAAGATGAGGACCCAGCCGCCTAGCGTGTGGAAGGTTTGGAGGGCTAGGGCGCTGCCGTAGTTGTAGCCTATGAAGAGCATGGTAGTGATTCTCACGATGTTGAGGAAATAGACTAGTGGGATTCCGATTATGAGGAGAGCTGCTTTTTTCCAGGGGTTGTTCCTGATTATGTAGGCTATGAAGACGGCGAACACGGTGAAGCCGATGAGGCTGTATATGCCCGAGCAGGCGATGTCCAATGAGAAGGGCAGTGGGGTTCCGTCGGCCACAGTGAGTGTGATGAGGGGGTTGCCCGATTCCATCGTAAGTGCCGATGGGATGTTGAAGGCGTTGACGATGGCGTTGGAGGCTTGTGCGCTTACGACTTGGAGCGTTGAGCCTGCGGCGTGCAGGATTTCTGAGGGTGGGGGCATGAGGAAGAACAGGAAGGCGATTGGGAAGGCTAGCTGTCTGAGGGTTTGAGGGTTGAAGAGGATTAGGCAGAGGCCGGCGGTGAAAAGTGGGAGGGCGAACATGTGGTACTCGACGGGTGTGAAGGTGTATGAGCCGTGCCAGTAGAGCAGCACCGCGGTGGCCGTGAGGAGGATGCCCGATGTAGAGGCCAGGTATCGAGTGTTTCTGGGTTGATCTTGGCCGGTGAGCGGCATGACGGTTCTGAGCATCTTTCTTTTTCGGTGGACGAGGTAGGCCAAGATGAACGGTACGGCCAGTATGTAGCTTGTTGTTTCGTTCTGCAACGCGTCGGAGAAGATTAGGACGAGGTCCTGGTGGAAGACGGTCAGGGTGGCCGCGATGATTATGGCGATTTTCAGGGCGAACGCAAAGCGGGTGGGCGTGAATGATCCATGCCACTGCAGCTTAGGCATTATTTCGGGAAGTTTGGGCATGTTGTGTAACCTTGTCTTGTTTTTCTACGTGAGAGTCGACTCTTAAGAACTATTCCCAAAACAGAATGTTGGGAGGATTTGAGGTTTGGCTGGAGGGATGTTCTAGAAGATTGTTCTGATCGTGTTTTCGTGCGGTCTTGTTCTATCGGCTCAAGTGTTCTGGTGTTGTTGTGGTTTGTTGGGTTTGGCGTCGGGTGAGGCTTCTTTTATGGATTATGACTGCCGAGAGTGTTGCCAGGGCGAATAGGATTGGGAGCGTTGCGGTTGGGAACTCTGGGATGACTGGTGAGGAGAGTTCTATGATGCTTACTTGGACTGGGTATGCGCCTGGAAATAAGACGATTGGGAAGCAGATTACGGCTACGTTTTGGCCTAGTGTGGGAGTAAAGCCTGTGCCGTTTGCGAGTGTGTCATTGACGATGGCCTGAGCCACGAGGCTGCTGGGAGTGTAGTTGCCGACCATGTTGACGAAGTACCACATTGCCTGCTGGACATCTTCCGCGTTTCCCTGTTTGTGGTTCAGGATGTAGTTGACCATGTCCCATCTCACGCTTGACAAGTTGCCTGGAGGACTGAGGCTTGAGTACAAGGCCACTTCGAAGGTCACGTTTCGCGTCATTTCAGTTGTTCTGTCGATGCACCAGCTAGGGTAGGTTTCGTTCATTACATCATAGCCTGAAGGAACGTTGCTTAACGCAGTGTTGAAGTAGCTTTCGGTCCCGTTGGTGATTACAACATTGACCAAGGCTGAGGGCAGGTTTAACCCGCCGTCAGCGGCAGCCACACGATTAACCAGAATCGACGAGAGTGCAATCACGACTGCGAAACCTAATGCAAGATTGTTCTTAGTCTTGTTGCGAATTCT
>CAZYZB010000036.1:0-7823 GCA_964651405.1 uncultured archaeon | reverse complement strand
CAGACGCAGAAATTAAAACAATTAGAATTGCTATTATTAAAATGATTATAACCACGAGCATATCAAGATGAATCCCTTTCATACTTACCCTCTATAAATATAATATAATAATTTTTATATAATTCTGCTCATTTAACAAGCTGGACCACCATGAAATATACAACTGCAGCTGCCAGGATCCCAAGTTTCACATTTATCGCAGGTAGCAGGAACGCCACACTCACCATAAACACAGTTGTATCCACAATTGATTCTAGAATCAACACATCTGTCTTCTTTCCATTGATTAATTTTATAGCCTGAGCATTTTGGACATGAACTACATGGAATATCTGCAAGTATACAAACATAGCCTGCTGGATAGTCTGAACATTGAGGCGGTGGCAAGATTTGTGATGTAGAGCTACAAAATGTCACAGGATCAAAAACTAACTTAGCTGATATTGAGGTTTGAAATGCTATTTTTTTAATTCCTAAAACCATTCTTATTTTATTGTTATCAGCTGTAAATCCTCGATTGAATAAAATATAGTTAGTAGGATCGAGTGGTCTCCAGTATGCCCGAGGATCGTTCAGCTCATATTCACTTCTCCAACATCCTGAATCAAAATTTATAGTAGCATCGTCTGAGAATACAAGTGGAGAATAACTGAAATAAATATTTTTTAATTTTGGAAAGGAATCTAATAAATATTTCATTGCTCCTTTATCACTGTAGTAGATTTTATTCCACTCCCACATCCCAGCATCAACAGCATCAACCAAAGCTTCCTTGTTCTGATAAGTGCCTGAGAAGCTAAACTCATACATGTGAGGATAATAACCATAAATATTTACTGGTATAGTGTTGTAAGGAACTCCATAATAAATTGTTTCATTGAAATAAAGTTCTCTTTCATTTAAATATTGGATTTTTTTGAAGACCTTAACAGGTGTCTCCTCAGTGTTATTTGCTATGGCATTCTGACCGCAAACATAAAGGCTGTAAGAGCAAGTAGCATATGGATCATTTTTTATGCTAACATTTGTCACAACTATTCTAACAGTCCCACCGTTCTCAAAATCATAGCCGTCTATATTTCCTCTGCCGCTATAAAGATAATTAAAGGAATCAACATCATTAAGGACATTAAAACTGCCGAGATTACTCGGTAGATAGCAGTTGTGTATCTCAGGTTCATAATCTATCAAAGAAATATTATCCTCTCTAAAATTATTGTTTTCTTGAAGAGAATCAGGACGAAATTTACATATCTTTCTTCCTGTTTTACTGTAAAGTTCTTCTTTTATATCTGTCAATGGGCAGCGATTTCTTATAGTTTCCCAAACATCATTTGGATCAAAATGAGTATAAGGTTTAACCTTATAGGTAATTAAGCATCGTTGTCCGCCTTTAATATTCATCTCTATACATTTTCTAAGGTTTATACAGAATGCTGGATCAGGATTTCCAGTACCTATCCCGAAAAATTCATTTTGTTTATTTGAATCAGAAGCGTTTGGATCAGCTGGGTCTACCAAAAAATCATTTATATCAAAAGAATAGGATTTTAAAGTTGTAATTTTTAACAGTTCTTCTGCCGATCCCTTTGCAAGGACCTCGGGTAGTTTTATTATTGTTGTGACTATTATAAGAATAAATATTATAGCTACAAAAAATCCAAAAATGATTCTAGGAATATACGCCTTCATATAGAAAAGTTATTTCTTTTTGCTTATATTTATAATGCAGGTTTCAATATTTGTTGTATTGTGTCGCCGAACATCGAGTATGTTATGAACCAGCTTACTATGTAAATTAAGATTGCGAACAATAGAGTTTTCCATATGGTTTGTCTCATGCCAACAGGGTCATCACCATATGCTATCCCGTTTAAGAATGATGATAATAGGACCCCGGTCTCAATCATATACAATCCAACGATTATTTGAAATACAGACGGCGTTATTGGCAAGTTACCACCCATGGCCCATGGTATTAGGAAGAAAGTTTGATAGCTGTTTAAGTTTCCTGCAGCAGACATGATGTTTTGCATAGCTGTACCTAAGCTCTGTAATATTTGCAGTATTATCACTGCTAATGTGATAGTAACACCTGCGACCATTGGAGTTAAAAACATCGCCAAAAATCTCATGCTCGAAGTAGTCTCTCCTAGAATGTCATCTATTTCCTCTTTTACATCATGAACACCCTTCAAATAACGGGAGATGACAATCATCGAGCTTGCAGCTGACTTTATGTTTTTCTTAGCAGACTGAATTACTGTCTGCATTATCGAGTGTATAAGCTTTGAAGGATAATACCACAAGGCACCAACTTCTTTATTGAACATAGCCTCCTCGAAAGTATAACCGAATTTTTTCATGTTTAAGCTGATTATGTTAAACATGTCAGCAATTTTCATTTCTTTCAAGTTTGCTTTTGCTTTGTCAATAGCTGATTCTAAAGGAACGCCGCCGGAAATAGCATTACCTAGTTGGAATAGAGCAGTTGCAAATTCATTCTCTATTCTTTCAATATCTTTTCTTACTTTGATTTTTTGATAGCTGTCTAAGAACGCATATGAAACAAAAGCTAAAGCTATTCCAAAAATAATCAAAAGAGAAAAGTTAACAGACATGTAAGGGTCTTCGTTAGATAAACCAACCCATCCAACCAAAATAAAAGGTATCATAACTGTTAAAGCTATAGGCAGAATTGGAACGAACTTCCCAGAAATGGAGAATTTGTTCATGGGTGGAACTCCTTTGGCTTTGGATATGTCTGGTGGGGAAAACGTCGGAGGTTTTGAGGAAAGAAGGTAACTAACTAAGAAGTAAAGGAAAGCTGGAAGGAGGATGTCATAACCGAAGAAAACAAAGCTTGGTTTTACGTAATCTGATATAAATATTAATATTATTGGAAAAAGAACTAGTCCCATGACAGGAAGTAAAACACCCATTGCATATATCAAAGTCATTGGCATTCTTAATCCTGCTGCATAGTGCCTTGCCCTTTCTCTAGTTCCATTAAGTATCACATTTAAAGTCTCTTCATAGACAACTTCTCTTCTGCCAGATTCGACAGAAGAACCTCTTAGCAAATTCAAAGCTTCTGCAAATTCCCTGTTTTTATTTTTCCACTTGTAGACATAGTCTAACAATGCAGTGTCAGCAGAAGCATACTTTCCCGTTTCAATATCCCATAAAAGCTTTCTCAAGTCCCATGCCAAAGGACCGTCCAGGTTTTGAGCAGTAAACTTAATTGCTCCTTCTAGATTAGGAGAACTCCTCATGTAAATTATCATGTATAAGATGGCAAGTACAGAGTCAGAGGACATTTTTATTCCCATTGACTTTGCTCTTGTCTCAGGATAATTGAAAAAATACCAGAATGTTCCCAGAACTGTTATTATACTAAAAATACCAAAAATCATCCCAATGTCAAGAAAGACTATGCAATAAAAAACAATAATGAGAATTATTAATGTAGTTAAAATTGCAAAAGAGAAAGATCCTTTGGCTGTCGCATTCGTGTATCCAGCTTTCAAGGCATCGTCAATCTTAATTTTTGTTTTTTCATCAGGAGTTACTGGAAAAATTTTCTCTGCAAAAGCACAAGCCTTTTCATACCACGTTGCAGGCTTCTGCTTCAATTCCTCCAAAAAGGTTAGGTACTCTGAGGTATAAGGTGTAAATTCCTCTTTTCCTGGCATTTGTATTTCAGTGACTTTTAAGGCTCTTTTTAGTTCTTCTCTCTTAGCTTCCTCAGCTTTTCTTTCCGCTTTCTCTATTTTTTTCTTTTTTCCAAAGACCATTTAAAAATCACTTTGCATTATTTTTAAACCACTCTAGCCATTCGTTGTAAACTCTTTTACTGTCTATGCTTCCTGTTTCTTCTCTGCATTTTTCAGCAATAATATGAAACATTTGATTGGCTTTAACAGTAGTCTCTGCCTCGAGCAAATCGGGTTTATTTGTCTTATTAGCAATGTCAAGTATCGTTTCCAACATTTTTGCCCTTAATTGAATATTATCCCAAACCATGTCCCATCTCCCTGACCAACCAGGAACTCTAGAAGCAATCTGATTCAATACAGATGACTCACCGTTCAATAAAGTGTCTGTTGGAACTAGCTTATCATCATCTGAACGATATTCCATTAAATTCACAAACCCTCCCTCGTCCTGAGGGTCTTTCTTCCAGTGTTTTCTAACTTCAGTAAGCTCAGTCACTCTTCTAAAGGTTCTAAGTCCATCTGGTGTTTTTAATTTATTGCAAACAATAAGAAAATCAACTGCCTTGAAACTCGTTGAAGGAACTCCTAAATCATTTACAACTCTGTCGAAGACGCCATATGCTGACTCGCCATGGATTGTACCTGCTACTGTGTTGGCCATTGCACCGATACGCATCGCCTCGAATAGTGCTTTGCTTTCCACAGATCTAATTTCTCCTATGAACAAGCAAGAGTCTCCCAATCTTAGAGCAGTCCTTATAACATCTTCAGCAGGAAGTTCTAACTCAACTCTTGTTATAACAGAACGTGATTTTAATCTCTCAATATTGTATCCTAAATTCCTTAGTTGTTCTACTGGCAATTCTAAAGTGTCTTCGCTAACTAGCATTCTATAGTATGGAAGTATCTGCAGCATCAGGCTTCCAAGGAAAGAAGTTTTTCCAGAGCCTCTTGATCCTGCTATTAAAACCGTTCTGCCGTAAGAAGCAATAAACCAAAGTAATCCTCCAAACAAAGGATTTAAATATTTTTCTCTTAAAAACAAAGGAAATGTCCAAGGTTTGAATCTATGTCTTCTTAACGCAAACCCCAGGCCATCAGGTGAAAGTCTTGGATTAATTGCACAAACTCTTGCTACTCCGCCAGGTACAGATACTTCAGCATCCAAAACTGGATTTGCTTCGTCAAGAGGTCTGCCTGATATTAACTTAAAACGAGTAGCCCATCTATCCCCATCCTGCGGTGTAGGCACGAGATTCGTTTCGCATTCTTCATAGTCCTGATGGAAAATGTAAATTGGAATGCTTCCCATTGGTGAGTTTATGAAAACATCTTGTATCTTATCGTCCTTAAGTAAAACTTCGACTACACCCAGTCCAGCTGTATAACGAGTAAGAATGTCTGCCAATCTTTCCATTTGTCCTTTTTCAAAAGTTCTTCCCATCTGCTCTGATAGGTCTCTTAACAGATCTAAACTTAAAGTATGAAAGATTTCTCTCATTCTTTCTTGTTCTGTTATTTCTAATTCTCTTGGTCTTCTTTCCTCAAGAATTCTTCTAGCTGCATCTAGCAGTATATATTCTTCCTCATCAAGTCTAAATTCTGGTGGAACAGCATGATATGTGTATCTGACCTTTCCAGGTACCTTAAAAATTTCTATATCAGTGTCTCCAACCTTGTATTTTGCAACAGTCTCTCCAGGTGGAGGCTGCGCCATGAATTTCGTATACATGAAGTTTGGTCTTGTTGTCGGTTTGAAAAATTTTCTATACAGCGTTCTATCGCCAATATGATATCCTGACAAATAAGGCTTTGCTTTTTGGACTAGTTCGCACTTTTCAAGCATCTCTTGCAAAGGCAATAATGCATTTTGAAGATAATATGAAATACAGTTTCCATATTCATCAGAAGAAGTCATCTTAGTTTTCAAGTGCCTGATTTCTCTCATTAGATTTAAGTAAGCGCCTATTGGATCTCCTCTTAATTGCAAGGTCACGAGATCCCTCATCCAAGCATACCATGTAGGGAGATATTTTGTGCATGGTTCAACTGCAATGTTTTTTATTGATAAGAGTTTTCTTTCTTTTATAATGTCAGTTATCACATTAGCAATTTCAGCAAGCATTTTCGTTTGATCAGCATCATATTCATACTCTCTTGTTTCTGCAAGAACAATACCGGAAACTTTTTTCTCTTCTATTAGTTTCTCAATTACTCTTGCCATCACAACGTCCGAGTCCTCTACTGTAAATCCAAATATAGAACCTAGACAGTTCATCCTCAGTATGCCGTTGACGACTTCGGTCTCAAAAACCATTGTTACACCTAGATTTTATATGAAGCTTCAATAATTATATATATACTGATTTAAAATAATAATTTGTGATTTAATGGTTGAAAGAGATGTTCAGGCTGTTCTTACGGAATTAGTGAGGAGGGAGAACGAAAGCTCAAGAAGACTAAGAGCCCTAGAGGAAAGGTCCTCATTAACGGAAATGCGTGCCAGCACCTTACAGGACACCATATTAAAGATGATTGAAGAAAGAAAATTATTTAATGAAAAACTAAACGAAAGATTAACTAGCATAGAAAACAGTATATTAAGAATAGACAACGAACTAGTGAAAATAAATAAAAACTTGGAAAAGATGGCAAAAAGGACAGAATTAAAGGAATTAGAAAACATGCTATCATTTTTTAATCCTATAAAGACAAATTTTGTAACAAGAGAAGAGGTTGAAAGAATGCTTGAGGATAGAGGAGAGGTATAATAATGTTTCCAATGCCTTTTAGAAAAAAAGCAGAAGAACCTAAAAAAGTTTATATTCCTGTCGACCTTGTTTTAAATTATGCTGCTCAAGGGTTTTCAGAGCCTGATATAATTTCTCGTTTGCAATATCAAGGCTTTGCACCTGAGCATATTGACAGAGCAATGAGAATGGCTTTAAAAGAAAGGGTCTCAACTCCAGGGTTTGAAGCACCGCAACAGCCTCAACCAACCTTACCTCGGCCAACAGAATCAACTGGATCGTTTTATGGTCCAAGTCCAATTGCCACTCAAGTAGCAAGACATCCAACTCCTCTAGGTTATCCTCCTGAAAGGATGGTGTCGCCTGAAGAAGCAAGACCCCTTTCTTTAGAAGAAGCATCTTTTACTTTTGAACCAAAATCTGTAAAAGAGCCTCAGTCTCCTGTGGAGGAGATAACTGTTGAAGAACTTATTGAAGGCATTGTCACAGAAAGATGGAAAGAATTTGAGGAAAGATTAGTTGATTTTGAGAAAAGAGATATACAACTACAATCTCAGATAGATGACATAAGAAAGAAATTCAAGGAAATTGATGTTTCATTAGGTGAAAGAGAAAAAGGATTGACTGGAAAAATGGACGACTTTGGCGGATCAATGGAAGGTATCGAAGGAAGGATAGGTTCTATAGAAAAAGTTTTCAAAGAGGTCTTGCCAGAATTGACAGGAAACATTAAAACTATGGCTGAGTTCGTAGAAAAATTAAAAGAAGAAAAAAAATGAAAAAGGTCACTGAAAGTCACTAGTCTTATTTCAGTTATATTTCTAAGCTCCTGAAAGCATCCATAAGACTGCAGCACCGACTATGACTAATAGCCAAGTTCCGGCACCAATTGCGGGTAATGCTCCGAATCCAAGCAATGCCCATCCACCAGATAGGTAGAATATTGCAAGTGCAATTGCTATTAGGAATATGGTCATTAAAGTTCCATGTCCCTGGAATGGGTGAACGTCTTTGTAACCTGTAATTTTTTGTCCATCAATTAATGGCATAAGTTTCTTTGTACCTGTTACTTCTATTAATGCCATTAATACTAAGAATCCAATTGCAACTACTAGTAAACCTGTTGACATGCTCGCAATTACTGTTATCAAACCTGCTGGAACTGCCATTAATACTAAGAATCCAACTGCTATTGAAATCAAAGCTGGAGCTGCTCTACCATGGAATATTTGAAGTTTTGATAAAATTCCAAAGACTACTGCAAATGTCAATACCCATAATAGTATTTCAGGTAAACCTAAACCTGTTAGGAATGCCATACCAGTTGTTATTCCATCCATTTATTTCACCTATT
>CAZYZB010000035.1:3457-8516 GCA_964651405.1 uncultured archaeon | reverse complement strand
CGCTTGCGGATGTCTATGAAAAATTAGAGAGCATCTCTGGCAAGCTTGAGAAGACTCATATTATCTCCAAGCTTTTAACTGAAACCTCTGAGGAATTGCTACCCAAGGTAGTTCTTTTAATAGACGGAAGGGTCTTTCCTTCTTGGAGCGAGGAAGAATTGGGAGTTGCAAACCAGATAATGATAAGGGCAATAGCGAAGTCATATGGGATTCGACTTGATGATGTAGTTAAGAACTTTAAGAAATCTGGAGACCTTGGGAAAGCAGCTGAGGAACTTGCTGCTAAAAGAAAACAGGTCATACTAGGGAAAAAAGAACTGACAATTGAAAAGGTTTTTGAAAATTTGCAACTGATTGCGAGACAGGGTGGAGGCGGTTCTCAAGAAAGAAAATTAAATTTAATCACTGAGCTGCTAGCTCATTCAAGCCATAAAGAAGCCAAATACATAGTAAGAACTGTTCTAAGTGAATTAAGAATCGGAGTTGCAGAAGGAATACTAAGGGATGCTATAGCAGAAGCCTTTAAAGTTTCTCCAGAGGACGTTGAAAATGCTTGGTTCTTGAACCCAGACTATGGCGAAATAGCAGAAATTGCAAAAGAAAAAGGAAAGGCCGGTTTGGTAAATGTTAAAATAGAGTTGGGCAAGCCAATAATGGTTTTGCTTGCAGAAAAAGCTCCTTCATTGGAAGATGCCATAAACTCCTTTGACAAGGTCGCTTTAGAATACAAATATGATGGCGCCAGATTTGTTGTACAGAAAAAAGAAGATAAGATATGGATATTCACAAGGAGATTGGAGAATGTTACAAAAGCTTTCCCAGATGTCGTCGAGTTGTGTAAAAAACAGATTCTAGCAAAAAACTGCATAGTTGATGGAGAGGCTGTAGCTATGAGTTCTAAAACAAAAAGGCCAATGCCCTTTCAAACATTATCCCAAAGGATAAAGAGGAAATATGACATACAAGAGTCAATAAAAGAAGTGCCGATCCAGCTAAACCTTTTTGATATAGTCTATTTGAACGGAGAGACGCTGTTTGACCGATCATTAGAAAAAAGAAGAAAAGCCCTTAGCGAAATAGTCAAAGAAATTCCAGGAAAGATTCAATTAGCGAAGCAATTAACAACAAAGGACTTGAAAAAGGCTGATGATTTTTATAAGGAAGCTTTGAGTGCAGGACATGAGGGAGTGATAGTAAAGAACCTAGAGGCAAAATATCAACCTGGTAGGAGAGTTGCTGGTGGATGGCTGAAAGTAAAGCCTGTTATGGAAAGCTTAGATTTAGTTATAACAGGTGCTACTTGGGGAACTGGTAAGAGGACAGGTTGGTTGGGTTCTTTAATATTGTCTTGTAGAGACCCTGACACAGGAAAGTTTTTAGAATGTGGAATGCTCGGTACAGGTATAAAAGAAAAGAAGACGAATCCCGAGGATTTTACTCTATTAGAGATGACAAAATTAGTAAAACCTTACATAGATTTTGAGAAAGGAAACGAGGTTAAGATAAAACCAAAGGTTGTAGTGGAGGTTGCTTACGAGGAGATACAAAAAAGTCCGACCTATTCTTCTGGTTGGGCATTGAGATTTCCTAGATTTTTAAGAGTAAGATGGGATAAAAGTGCTGAAGAAGCAGATGATTTAGAAAGAATAAATAAACTATATAAAATGCAAAAGGGCAAAAAAATTGATGCCTAGTCTATCTCTTTTTCTTTGTTTTATAGATTTTAGAATAGTTTGATGTACTGGCTACAATTCCTAACATCGGACCTATTAGGAATCCTTGAAGGTATGTTAAAGACACTAAGCTACAGATCAAACAAACAAAGCCACCAATGGGGAACTTGGAAGTTTTTTCTATTCCTAAAGCTTTTGAATTAACTCCATCTGGCATGTACTTTATTAAAAAGGCTCCTATTATCATAAGAAAGCCAAACAAAATTCCAATGTAACTTAGATTCCAAAATATCACTGACATGTTGTACGTGTATTCTATGATACCTGTTATTACAACTAATATTCCTCCTACCAGTGCAAAATTAAAATCTTTATCCATTGACATAATATTTTTACTCATTTGCTGGTATTTAAAACTTAAACATTACGTTTAAATTACTATCTTTTATAAATTAAGGAATGGTAAAAAAAGATAAAATAAGAGAAATGCTAAGACAAGATGGCAATCAACGTGTTTTAGATGAGATAGCTAAATTTTCTGTTTATACCGAGGCAAAACTTCGTAGAGCTTATGTTATAGGTGCGGTTGCATCAAAAATATATCCTGGTAAAAGAGACAAAGTAAGTAAAACATCATCTTCTATTGATACTCTCTCTAATCCTAATAACAGAGTGCTTGGAGTTGATGGAGAATACATTGTAGTTACTGAAACGACTTTAAGATACGCATCAAAATGATGATTATTATTCAACTTTTTTAGGTATCCCTTCAATTAGTTCAAACAACTTCCAATCTTTATAGTTTAATTTAACTGCAAGGACTGGTTTAGCTTTGCAGGATTTAGCAACCTTAATTAATTCATTTAATTGGTTCAAATGTTCCTTTGAATAATAAGCTTTTTTCCTAGACTTGCATTCTATAAACTGGACAAAGCCATCTTTTACAGCTATTAAATCACATATGGCCTCTTCTTTCAAGCCTGAACCAGCTACTCTATGAACAACAAAGCCTTGTTTTGTAAGAAATTCTAAAAGTTCTCTTTCCCTTCTAGGACCCTTTGCACTAATAGGCATAATATTTTATTCTTTCGAGTAATTTATAAACACTAGAGAAGACCCAACCCATTTCCCTTGAGCCGTTGGGTCAAAATAAATACCCTTGCGGGTAACAAGAGTATTAAAAAGCTTATTTAAAGGTTTTTTGGTTCTCAAATAATTATATTAAAAAAATTGTAAAGCATTTATACTTAATCATATTATATATTGAAGGGCTTTGATAAGTCCAACTAAAGAACAATTAAAAGAATTAAGAAAAAATTACAGGCTTTCTTTAAGACAAGAATCTTTTCGTCAAGGCATGTCAGTTTCCACCGTCCTAGGAAACTATGAATACATAAGAGCGAATAGATGCAAATACTTACCATCTAATAATGGAAGGTCTAACGTCTCTCAATATTTTTGTGAGAACTGCGGAATTGAATGTTGCGACATAAAACAAAAACCTTCAGGAGATCCTGTTATTTTAGAACATGCATAGAATAAACTTATAAACAAAGAAAACGATAGACTTATTTATTCAAGTGGTTTTAATGAAAACAGCGTTTATTTTAATTGCGTTCTTCCTAATAACGCAATTCTTAGGACTTTACGTAGGAAATGAGTACATAAATTACATAAATTATGCTATAAAAATCGGAGAATTGCCTGGCAGGCCTGAGATAATTCCTGGAGTAAGCCCAGAGAGCATAGATTCTTCACTTTATTTGTTCGGCTACATTATGGTCTCAACTGCAGTAATTTTGATTATCATTAAAATAAGAAAATCAATCATAAGAATTTTAGAGGCACTTGTCATTTTCACATCGTCGTGGTTCGTTTTTGACCTCTTGGTACCTATGGATGTTTGGTATCTGTCTTTAGGTTTCTTTTTAGCTTTAGTTTTGACAGCATGGAAAATTTTTAGGCCAACCATCCTAAGCCAAGACGTTGCAGCAATAATCTCCGGAGCAGGCGTTGGAGCTCTTCTTGGAGCATCCCTAGGAGTTTTACCTTCTATAGTTTTCATATTAATTCTCTCATGCTATGACTTCATCTCAGTTTTCATTACAAAACATATGATACACATGGCTAAGGCGTTGACAGAAAGACCTACAGCATTTACAGTGGCCGCGCCTCATAAATTCAAGGAATTAACTTATGTTGGAGTTAAAAAAGCTAAGAAAAAGTTCCATATCTTTCAGTTAGGCGTAGGCGACATGGTTATTCCATTGATGTTTTCAGTTTCTGTTCTGAACAAGTTCAGCATAATAAATTCTATATCAGCTATAATAGGCTCAACTATAGCGCTTTTATTGTTAATTTATTTCATGAGTAAAAAACCACAGCCTTTGCCAGCATTACCTTTTATAACATTTGGAACATTTGCTGGATTTTTAATTTCTTTGTTAATAGCATAGATTTAAAAAAGGTTAAATTTTTATAATTTATTATGTTTGAAAGCAAGAAATGCAAAAATTGTGGAGAAAAGATGAAAGATGAGTGGGAATTCTGCCCATTTTGTGGAGAAGAGACAACAACGTCTGGGATAAACCCATTTGAAAGCGTTTTTGAGGACGTTGAAGACGAGTTTAAAAGAATAGATAAGATGTTTGGTTCTGATTTCTTCAAAATTCCCAATTTAGATATGAAAATGCCTAGAGGAAGTAATGGCGTAAGCATTATAATAACTTCTGGAGATGGGAAACCTAAAATCCAAGTAAGAACATCTAAAGGATTAAAGAACTTGGAACCTGAAATAAAAAGAAATTTAGGAGTTAAGCCCATAGAAGAAAAGCCTTCAAGGAGGATTTCAAAAATAACAGAACCTGAAACAGACATAAAGACCAGCGGAAACAAACAAATAATTCAAATAAAACTACCAGAAGTAAAAAGTTTTAATGACATCGAAGTCAAAAAACTAGAGCAAAGCTTAGAGATTAAGGCATTTGCAAAAGATAAGACTTATTTCAAGTTAATCCCTATTCCTTCGAATTCTGAAATTGCAAACAAAGAATTTAAGAGCAATGTCCTAAAAATAGAGATTGAAAGGTAAAAGAATTAAATATGCTTCTTTAAATAATCAATATGACAAAGCTTTACAAAAAGCCAAGTTTAACCCATGCCATAACTGTGATATGTATACTAGTTTTTGTCTTTGAGATTATTTATGGCCTTCAGCACGGAAGTTTTGGCGATGAAAATTTTAAGGATAGTTTAGTAGATTTGTTTAATAATTATGGGTTTTCTTTCCAGAACCTGATAGATAAAAAAATTTGGGTTTTTATAACATCTATTTTCCTTCATGCAGATCCTGAGCATTTGGTGCTAAACATACTTGCATTATTCTT
>CAZYZB010000035.1:2025-3357 GCA_964651405.1 uncultured archaeon | reverse complement strand
GTTGCTGTTCTGTACACTCTTTATAACATAGCATCCTTACTTTTAGTTTCTGTAAACCTAGAAGAGTCAAACATAGCTTACATATCACACATAGCAGGTCTGGCAGCTGGAATGGTCTTTGGCTTTAAAGAAGAAGGGAGCAAAAAAGGCTTTATAATTCTTTTATTCTTGCTATTGCTATTAGTAATAACACCGTTCATATGGATGATTTTCAAGTACTTGGAGATTTTCAATTACATCACAGTTCTTTCAAAATTTTTCAAATAATCAGCAATAGAAAAAACACTTTCCTCTTTGAAATTCGCAGGTTTCCTTGCATGATTCATTTTCGCATTTTTCATTACATTCTATAAAAGCGTTCTCACAACCAATCTTACATACGTTAGTTGAATAACGCAAGGAATAGCCTGTGGGAGAGAAGTTAAAGAAAAAGTAGAAAATAGGCACAGCAGTTAAAATAACAAAAGCTGAAATAACTAATATCACTAGAACTGCCTTTTTCCCCATATTATTAATAAGGTTTAAAAGAATTAAAAAATAGTGATTCCTTATGACAAAACTGCTGCAGATTCCAGATGGCTTAAAGAGAAAAGCCTTAAAGATAGCTGATGAAACTGGCGACGTGATAATAGACTGTGAGAGCTGCTACGGCGCTTGCGACTTGGCTATTAATGAAGCTAAAGCTTTAGGATGTGATAAAATAATCCATTTCGGCCATTCAAAGCTCATAGAGACTGATATTCCTGTTGAATACAAAGAAATAAGAGAAAAATTTGATATCAAACCTTTATTAAAGAAAATAAAAATAAAAGAAAAGAAAGTTGGTTTGGTATCGACCTTGCAGTTTATAGATTCTTTAAAAGAAGTAAAAGAATTTTTAGAAAAGAATGGAAAGATCATAAGAATAGGTAAAGGGAGAATCTATGATGGTCAAATTTTGGGTTGTGACGCCTCTTCAGCAAAGAACATTGAGAAGGATGTAGATGCTTTTTTGTATATTGGATCAGGCAATTTTCATCCTTTAGGACTAGCACTAAAAACTGAAAAGCCAGTTTATTTCTTAAATCTAGAAAAGAATAAGCTTGAAAATTTAAAAGAACTAAAGGAAAAATTCTTAAAACAAAGATATGTTGCAATAGCCTTAGCAAAGGATGCAAAAACTTTTGGAATACTAGTTTCTGTCAAGCCAGGTCAAATGAACTTGAAATTAGCGAAGGATATAAAAAATAAATTAGAGGATAAAGGAAAGAAAGCCTACATACTAGTCTTTAATGAAATAAAGCCTGAAAAATTGGAAGGCTTTGAATTAGATTGCTACATTAATACTGCCTG
>CAZYZB010000035.1:0-1925 GCA_964651405.1 uncultured archaeon | reverse complement strand
CAAACTAACCCTTACATATTTTATTAGAAAACTTTAAATAACTATCAAAGAAATAGTGATTATGAACATTAAAGTTCTCGAGGATAACAAAGAAATGATGAAAATAGAGTTTGAGGATGAGACCGAAACGCTGACGCAGCTGGTAGCAACCCAGATTTGGAAAGAAGGCGGAGAGGCGGCAGCAATCAGGGAGCATCCTTTTTTAGAGAGTCCGAAGATAGTCATAATGGGTTCTAAACCTACAAAGCTATTAGACAAGGCAGCAACTTCTTTAGAAGAACAATGCGATGAGTTCAAGGAAGAGTTTAGAAGGGCTCTAGAGAAATAATATAAATATCTAAATAAAAGTTCTATAATGCAATTTAGGACAATAAAAAAAGAAATCAGGATTCTTGCTTGGGATGATGGGCCGTTCGAGTTCAAATCAAAAGGAAAGGACATTCTTATTGGGACTATATACAGGGGTGGTCAATTCTTAGATGGAATGTTAAAGACTGAAGTAGAAATAGATGGTGAAGATGCAACCGAAAAGATAGTTGAGAAGATATTAAAAACAAGGCATAAGGACTTGAGGGTCATTATGCTCGATGGAATAACATTTGCTGGTTTCAACACAGTAGACATCAAGGAAATCTATGAAAAGACCCATCTGCCGGTTATAGTTATAAACCGAAAAAAACCAAACTTGGAAAAATTCATAGAGTCTTTAAGATCAATGCCTCATGCAGAAAAAAGGCTGGAAGCAGTTAAAAATGCCGGTCCTATATACTGGGTAAGCATAAAGAATAAGAGGATATGCTTCCAATGTTATGGAATTAAAGAAAACGATGCAGAAGAAATTATAAAAATAACTTCAACCATGAGTTTAATACCAGAACCATTAAGAGCAGCTCATTTGATTGCTAATGGCTTCGTACTAGGTGAATCAGTGGGAAGAGCATGAAATATAAAGATTTGAAAAAGAAATGGAACAAATATACAGAAGGTTGGTTTGGAACTGTTATTTACCTTTTTCTAGGTTTCATAATAGCGTATTCATTTAACCTTTTTCTAGGCTATATTTTAAATACTGAAACACCTGTGGTTGCTGTTTTTTCATGCAGCATGGCTCATAATACCTACAATAACTGGTTCTGTCCGCCTCTGGCATCTGATGAGGTATGTGGAAAAAACATAGACGGCTACGACCCAACTAATTTCGATAACTATTGGAAACTTTGCGGGAGTTGGTATGAATCTAAAAATATTTCCAAGGAAGAGTTTAGATCATTTACCTTCTCAGACGGACTAGAAGTCGGAGACATGATTATTGTTTTGAATACTAACAAGTTCGAGGTTGGAGACATTGCAATATTCAATACAGACTATAGAAAGTATCCAATAATACATAGAGTCTATGCTTTTGATGGAAATGCTATATTAACGAAAGGAGACAACAACGCGTCCCCAGATTCTTTCCAGAAGACTAAGATCCATGGTAAGGCTATATTCAAAATTCCTCTTTTAGGGTGGGTAAAAATCCTGTTTACAAAAGTTACTGGTATAGCATAACTTTAAATATTCTCACTAAGAAAATATGTGAGTAAAATTTAGGTGAAAAAATGGAGTTCTGCGAAAAATGTGGCGGCTTGATGATTCCTAAAAAATCTGGGGCTAGTGTTCTTTTATTATGCAGGAAGTGTGGGAAGAAAAAAACAGCAAAGGAAAAGAAATTTAAGATGAGCGTTTTTTCTGACAATAAGAAAAGTAAAATAATTGTCATAGATAAAAAATCAAAGATTGATGTCTTACCAAGGACTAATAACCCATGTCCAGAGTGCGAGAATAGAGAGGCCTATTGGTGGATGCAGCAAATGAGGGCTGCTGATGAGCCTCCAACAAGATTCTTCAAATGCACAAAATGTGATCATGTATGGCGTGAGTAC
>CAZYZB010000034.1:6623-8742 GCA_964651405.1 uncultured archaeon | reverse complement strand
AAATAAATTTATAAATGTCTTCTACACTCTTTATTTATGCCAAAGGTAATTCACGAAAGAGAAAAATGCATTGGTTGCGGAGCTTGTACTGCAGTCTGTCCAGACTTCTGGGAGATGGGAGACGATGGAAAGTCTGTTTTGAAAGGTGGAAAGAAATCAGGAAAGAATTTTGAGCTTACAGTTAAGGAAGCAGGCTGTAACAAAGACGCAGAGAATACTTGTCCAGTCCAGTGCATACACGTTAAATGATTAAAATGGAGAAAATAACGAAGAAAATGATTTTAGGAGAAATTGTCAGCAAATATCCTAATTCTATAGAGGTTTTTATAAAACATGGCTTACATTGTGCAGGATGCGGTATGGCTTACTCTGAGACAGTTGAAGAAGCTGCACAAATGCATGGTTTGAAAATAGATAAACTCCTTAAGGACCTTAATAAGGCAGCAGCAAAGAAAAAATAGCTTTAAATATCTTTCTATCTTATTATTAATAAGTAGTAAATAAAAAGTTTGGTAAAAACCAAACTAACGACTTAGCTTTAAATAATTATAAGATTATGATGATTGTATGACTGAGGAAAATAAAGACGAAAAAACAACTAAACCGTCTAACAATAATAAGTGGAGATATACAACCATAGCATTAATAGCTATAGTAGTTCTTTTAATCGCAGCATTTCTTTGGAAGCCAGGTGAAACCAGTGCTACAGGAGGAGTTTTAGCTCTATCTAATGCTAAGGCTAATGAAATAGCTACTAAAACAATAGAGTTCTTAAATAAGAACATTATTACAGGTAATGATACAGCATCTTTAGATTCAGTAAGCGAAGCTAGCGGAATTTTAAATATAACAGTCTTATATCAAGGAAGAAAAATACCAATCTATACCACTGAAGATGGAAAATTTTTAATTCTAAGCTCACCAATTGATACAACAGTATCAATACCTCAACCTGAACAAGCTGTAGAGCAACCAACAGAAACTCCAAAAACAGATAAACCAATTGTTCAGTTATTCGTGATGGCATTCTGTCCATATGGACTTCAAGCAGAAAATGCAATGAAACCTGTCGTCGACTTACTAGGAAGCAAAGCAGACATTCAAGTTCATTTCATAGCAAATGTAGGCGGAACAACTCCAGACACAATCCAATCATTACATGGAACAGTTGAAGCACAAGAAGACTTGAGACAGGCTTGCATAATGAAGTACTATGATCAGAAAACTTACTGGAACTATGTGATGACAATAAATGCCAATTGTTCAAGTAAGTACAGAGATGCTACTTATGACGCATGTTGGAAAGACGCAGCAACTAAGGCTGGAATAGATGCTTCAAAGATAGATACCTGTTCAAAAGCAGCAGAAGGAGTAGCTTTGCTTAAAGCAGATGATGATCTTTCATCATCAAAAGGTGTATCAGGTTCACCAACATTGATAATCAATGGTGTAACTTATAGTGGTGCAAGAACTGCAGACGCTTACAAAGAAGGTATTTGTAATGCATTTACAACTCAACCTTCAGAATGTTCACAGCAATTAAGCACTACAGGTAGTGAAGCTAGCGGCGGTTGTGCAACTTAATTTTTTATTTTTTAATTTCCTTTATTTTTATATTGTTTAGAGGTAAGTATTTTTATGGACATAGACAAGATAAGACAGGATTTTCCAATACTTAGTAAGAATATTGATGGCAAGTCTTTCATTTATTTTGATTCTGCGTGTACTTCACTTAAGCCGAAAAAAGTCATTGATGCTATTCTAGCTTATTATACTGAATATACAGGTTGTGCAGGTCGGTCAGTCCATAAATTCGCTACTAGAACAACAGATGAATTTGAAAAAGCAAGAGAAAAAGTTGCTAAATTCATAAATGCAAAAAGACCTGAAGAAATAATTTGGACAAAAAACACAACTGAGGCCATAAACCTTATTTCTCATAGTTTTAAATTTAACAAGGGAGATAAGGTTCTAACTACAAATCTAGAGCACAGCTCTGGATTAATGCCTTGGCAGCTAAGGGCTGAAAAAGGAGATATACTTTTAGATTTTGTTCTTTGCGATAAGGAAGGAGAATTTAACATAGAAGAATTTAAGAAAAAAATTGATAAAAAAACTA
>CAZYZB010000034.1:0-6523 GCA_964651405.1 uncultured archaeon | reverse complement strand
AAGGAAGGAGAATTTAACATAGAAGAATTTAAGAAAAAAATTGATAAAAAAACTAGAATGATTTCAATAATTCATGTTTCTAATGTTACTGGGACAAGAGCTCCTTTAGAAGAAATAATTAAAATTGCTCATGACAACGGATCTTTGGTTTTGGTAGATGGAGCACAATCAGTTCCACATATTTCTATAGATGTTAGAAAACTTGACATTGATTTCCTAGCTTTTAGCGGTCACAAGATGTGCGGTCCTACTGGCATAGGCTGTCTATATGGAAAATATGATTTGTTAAAAGAACTTCAGCCATTCATTATTGGTGGTGAAACAATAAGAGACGCTGATTTAAAATATCATGTCTTAGAGGAAGTACCACAGAGATTTGAAGGCGGTATTCAGCATTATGCTGGTGCAATAGGTCTAGGAGCTGCTGTTGATTATCTTTCATCAATAGGAATGAAGAATATAGAGAATTATGAAAAAGAAACGGCAAAGCTGTTGATAGAAGGTTTGTTAACTGTTCATAAAATAGATTTGATAGGTCCTAAAGATTATAAGAAAAAAAGTGCGTTAGCAGCCTTTAATATTAAGGGAATGGAACCTCATGATGTAGCAATAATGCTAGACGAACAAAACATATTCGTGAGGTCTGGTATGCACTGTGCATATCCAATACATAAGTTTCTGCATGAGAATAAAGGATCTGCTAGAGCATCTTTATATTTCTACAACACAAAAGAGGAGATAAAAACATTTATAGAAAAGTTAAATAATATTGCAAAGGCACTTGGTTGATTAAATGGTCATATGCATTGTTGCACTCATAGTTTTTAGTTTTTTAAGTATTGTAAGTGCTAGATACCGACCTCTTGCAAAAGACGCTTTCAAATGCGTATATCGTATGGCAACTTTCAGGCCATGTGATGTTCAACTAGAGACTAAGATTAAAACAAAAATAACATCAAAACTAATGGTTATTCCATCTTTAGCAAGATTTTTCTACAAATACTTCAAGCCGATATCCTGGATGTTTACTATAAGCTTTTTTGCTAGCTTGTTTTATTCTGCTTACGGGATTTACAATTTGCTAGCCATAGGAAGATGTGATCCAAATTCTGCTTCTTGTGAGATAGCTTCTTTCCTTTATTTTATCTCATGTCATGAAGTTGAAACCGTCTCAATTATCGCAGTAATAGCTATAATTCTTTTCATTTATTTCTATTTTAAGAAAAAGAATATTAGAATAGTGGTGAAATAGCTATAACATAGATTCTATTTTTTCTTTAAAGACAGAGAAAGATTGAGCTCCTTCAATTTTTTCAAAACCTTTCACTTCGTTTCCTATAAAGAAAGTTGGAGTTCCATCAATGCCTACGCCCATTCCATCGTTCAGATCATTTTGAATGCTATCTTCATATTTCCTTGTTTCGAAACAATCATTAAATTGAATTAGGTTTAAGTTTAAACCTGCAGCATACTTTTTCAAGTCAGTAATAGCTAGGGCGTTATAATTTTCAAATAAAACTTTGTGGTATTCCCAGAATTTATCCTGCTCTTGTGCGCATTTGGCTGCGAATGCTGGGTTCTTGTTTGGGTGAACTGGGAACTGCCTAAAAACAAGCTTAACCTTTCCGGTGTTTACATATTCTTCTATTACTTTTGGTATTGGAGCTTCCCAGTTAGGGTCGATTCTCTTTAAGCTTGATATTATATTTTCGTCTTGATTAGTTCCTTCAGAAGCTTGGCAAAAAGGACATTCATAGTCTGAAAATTCCACTACATATACAGTTGCATTTGGGTTTCCAAGTACAGGACTGTCGTCAGACAATACTTTCCCGCTCGGTCTAAAGTAGAAAAATGCTAGTACTAGCAAAATTATAACAAATATAGCAATAGCAATAAGTAATTTTTTTCTAATTACTATAGTTTTTCCTTTGTTTTCTTCTTCCATAAAAATCATTAATTAGTGATTTATTTAAACATTATAGAATGAGAACTATTTTAACTTTAATGCTTTCTTGATGTTTTCAACGTCGAATCCAACTATTATTTTTCCGTTTATATCTAAGACAGGAACACCTGTTTGTCCTGACTTGTCAATAATTTCCTTAACAGCTTTTGGATTATTTTCCAAGTTTATTTCTTCAAACTTTACTTTATTTTCCTTCAAGAAATCTTTAGCCATATGACAAAATGGGCATGAGTTTGTTGTATAGACTTTTACAGGCATGTTATCCTATCTGATTTAATATGTCCTCTACTTCAATGCATGTGCTAAGAGGTTTGTTATTTGTTGCTAAGCATATTAGTGAAGTTAAAATCTTATTTTCGTTATCTTCTCCAAATTCTTCTCCAGAACCGATTCTATAGTATTTGCAACCTATTACTATAAGGGGTATATAACCTCTTGGACTGTATTTTAAGATTACATCTTTGTCTGTTTCAGTATCTATGTTTTCATGGAACGAAATTTGATCTTTGAATTTTTCAGTCACGTTCTTTATAATCGGGTCTTCCCATGTACACTGTGTGCATCTTTGACTTCCAAAGAAATATACTATTGGTTTGCCATCTTCTTTACAGATATCGCTTTGTTCATCAACAAGGAAGTTTCCTATTGTTTGTTTAGGGACTTCTGGTAAAGTTATTTTCTCTCCTATTTTTAGAGGATTATTTAAAAAGATATAATTTCCATCCTTTGTGACAAAAATTGACAAGGTTTGATTTTGATAAAAGACTGTGGCATTGTAAAGTCCGCTAAATTCCTTTACATACAAAAAAGTTGCTGAAGTATTTTGAGCAACTATGTTTTCATTTAAGTAATCTACTGCTTTGGTTGCTATGTCTTGAGGAGTTGTCACGACAAAATAGCCAGTTATTTGCTTTCCGAATAATAAGCCAATTACAACTAAAACTAAAGCTATAGAAAATATCATCCAAGGATTAATTTTTTTCATTTTTCCCACAACTTATAGAATATTATTAATTATAAACATATTTAAACTTAATATTGAATGCCTTTTGTAGTTGGTATTCTTTTAGGATGCTTTACGTCCTTTATCTCATTAACAAAATCTACTCTTTTTATCAATTCTTTTGGGGCATTCCTTCCTGTCAGAACCACAGTTGTTTTCTTTGGTATTTTCTCTAATAGATTTAGAACATCATTCATGTCTAACAACTTGCAGTATAATGCAAGATTTACTTCGTCTAGAACTAGGAGAGCAGGTTTCTTTTTTAACATTTTTTCAGCAAATTTCAAACCCCTTTCTGCTAGTTTCTTGTCCTTTTCATTCAAGTTTTTCAATCCAATCCAACCCTTTCTCCCAAACTGGTAAATCTCGTAATAAGGATAAAGTCTCTTTCTTATCTTATATTCTCCGGTATTTTTCCACCATTTTAGAAACTGAATTATCACAACTTTTTGCTTATGTCCAATACATCTTAATGCTAGACCTAAGGCGTTGCAGGTCTTCCCGCCGCCAGTCCCAGTCCACAAGTATACATAACCTATGTTACTCACACTCCTTACAATGTTCGATTATATGGCAATTTGAGCAAAGTAGGATTACTTTATCTTTTATCTCATTCAAATGTCTCCACCATTTCTTAGCATATCTATCATTCTTCCTGCCATTAATATGATGTCCTTCTAAGACTCTTTCATCAAATATTCCACATTTAATACATTTTCCACCAAGTAACTTTACAGCTTCTAATTTTTTTATTTTATCCAATTCTCTAGATTGCTCCTTATACCGTTCATAATTGTATGGATTGTTTTTTCGCCAGCTCCTGATATATGCACTATGTTTATCCTTATCGTAATTTCTTTTCTGGCTTTCTCTACATAATTGTCTTGCTCTTTCTAGATTTTTCTTACGCCATTCTCTCATCCAAAGTTTTTGTCTTTCTTTATGTCTGGCTAATCTTTCTGGATCATTTTTCATTTTCAGATAAGATTTTATAGCACTTTGTCGTGCTTTCTCCGGGTCTTTAAATGGCATATTTATATCACTATATAATTTATTTATAAATTTTATGCACTACTAGGTACAGTATAAATAGACATAACCCATAATAAAAGATTATTTTCTTTATTAAATAAATAATTCGCATTTCAAATACCAATTTAGGATTCTTCTTTTAAAAGCTCCACTTGCCGACAGCGCCATTTATTTATCCAATCCCCTAATTTATAGACATGAAATTGGGATTGTTTATCAATAACGAACCTTTTTACGAGAACAAAGCTAAAAAAGTAATTGAAATTCTAAAAAAGCATAAAATGAAGTTTAAAATTTGCAAAGCAAAAGCTAAGTTCGATATTCTAATAGTCGTTGGCGGCGATGGGACGGTTTTCAAAGCTGCTAAAGATTATCCAAGTGCTACATTACTACCAATAAAAAGATTAAGTTTTCCTATTTCAGCTGCTTTAGAGAAGATTAAAAAAGGAGAATATAAAATAGAAAAGATCATGAAGCTTGAAGTTAAATACAAGAATTTCAAGGCTTGGGGAATAAATGATATTTCTGTTTTAAGGGATGATGAGTGTGCAAATAGATTCAGAGTTTTTATAGATGGAAAGAATGCTTTTGGAGACGAATTGATGGGAGACGGAGTCATAGTTGCTACTCCATACGGTTCTACTGGCTATAACTGGACTGCTGGCGGTACTGTTCTAAAGGAAAATGAAAAGAAGTTTGTGGTAACACCTGTTTGTTCAGCATACTTTAACAAAAGATTTTTCATAAAAAATAGAAAAGTTATGGAAAGAATTGAAAAAGGCAAAGTAATTCCAAGTAGTAAAGAAATTATTATAAAATTCTCCAGAAGCAGTAAAAATAAAATAGTACCTGATGGAAGAAAAGAAGAAAGATTTTATGCTAGCATCAAAGCTGGAGACAAAGTATTGATTAGAAGAGCAAAAGAAAGCAGCAAGTTTGTAAAGATCTTATAAAATAAATCTTTATTGAGATTAACTAACTATGATTATAATATAATTCTTATTGTCAGCATAACTCAAAGGGAATTTAAGATTAATTTGGTTCGCATGTTCTCTCATTCCAACATCTATCTGGACCACAATCACAACTAATTTTGCCTGCAGCTGTACAAGTTACAGATTCTTTACTTCTGACCATAGAACAAGAATCAACACAACCATTACTAAACCATCTCCAAGTTCCACCAACTCTAGCACATTCTTCTTCAGGATCTTCTAAAATATTAGTATCATTTTGATAATTAGATGGAGTTTGCGTACATCCAGCTATTAAAATTATTGTTAAAATTAAAATAGCTACAAACCATTTCATATTAAGAATATAGTTTAGTAGGTAAATATAAATCATAAATAACGATATTTTCTATTATGAAGTACGCAGATAGAACAGAGTTTATGAAAGCTTCTGAGATAAGAGAACTGCTAAAACTGACGGAAGATCCACACATCATTTCTTTCGGAGGCGGAATGCCAAGTCCCAATTCATTTCCTATTAAATTTGTTGATAAAATTACAAGAAAAGTTCTTAAAAATCACGGACCTCAAGCCTTGCAATATGGACCGACTGAAGGCATAACTCCACTAAGAGAAGCTTTAATAAAGAGAATGAAAAAAACAAGGAACATAAAATGTAATCTAAACCAGATAATAATAACATCAGGATCTCAACAAGTCTTAGACTTAGTTCCAAAAATTCTCATAAACCCAGGAGATTACATTGTTGTAGAATGCCCTACTTACATAGGAGCTTTAACAGCTTTCAATGCATATCAACCTAATTATATTCCAATCCAAATGGATGAAGAGGGAATGAGAACTGAAGAACTAGAAGAAAAAATCAAGGCAAACAAAGACAAACCAATAAAGTTTATTTACACTATTCCTACATTTCAAAATCCTACTGGCGTTACTTTGTCAACAGAAAGAAGAAAACATCTTTTAGAAATAGCAGAAACTTATGATATTCCTATTCTAGAAGACGAAGCTTATTCAGAACTAAACTATTCTAGTAAAGATTTGCCTCCAATAAAAAGTATGGATAAAAAAGGTTTGGTAATATACACTCATACTCTTTCAAAAGTTCTTTCACCAGGCTTTAGACTAGGTTGGGTTGTTGGAAACGAGGAAATAATAAGAAAAATAGCAATAGCCAAACAAGGAGCAGACCTATGCACCAACATGTTTGTCCAGTTTATAGCAGAAGAATATATAAAATCAGGCTTGATAGACAAGCAAATTCCTAAGATAAGGAAGATGTATGAAAGAAAAAGAGACATTATGCTTAAAGCTTTAGAAAAGCATTTTCCAAAAGGTTCATCTTGGACAAAGCCTGATGGAGGGATGTTCATTTGGGTTAGACTGCCTGAAAAAATAAATACAAAAGAAATGTTTTCTGATGCAATCAAGGCTAAGGTTGCTTATGTTCATGGAGCTGCTTTTTGCACTGATGGAAAGGGACAGAATACCATGCGCTTGAATTTTAGCAATACTGATGATAATAAGATAGAGGAAGGAATCAAAAGA
>CAZYZB010000033.1:2896-9170 GCA_964651405.1 uncultured archaeon | reverse complement strand
AAGTGGACTGGAGGGGATTCGAACCCCTGGCCTCATGCTATTTTGGAATTCATGCAAAGCATGCGATCTCGGCAACTTTTGATGAAACTTTTTTCAAAAGTTTCTTCCGCTGATCTACCAGCCCATTAGAAATTCTTATGTTTTATTATAATTTAAATGTTTTTAATAATAAGAAATAAAAAAATTAGAAATTCAAAAGCATCAAGTCATTGAATATCCTGGGCAACCGCACAGCGCTTTGCATCTAGACTCGCCGTTAGCCGTGCTAATACCGTAATAACATGCACACAAAGCAGCAAGGTTATCACCTGTCCAAGCAGCATTAGGACAAAGAGTTCCCCACGCTGATACAGTAGTCGCTACCATAGCATTATTTTTATTAGCATCAAACTGTCTTAGCATACTTCCATCGAATACAATATCCTTTGTTGATTTCGCACAATTGTTTTCTTGTGCTAATACTCTGCACGCATCATTCTTTGTCCCTTCTATACCAGCCACAGAACTGAATGGACTGTAACCTGTATAATACAGTAGCACCATACCTAGCAAAACTATTACTGCGATTGCAACTATTACTAAAATATTTATTGGTAATTCAACACCTTTCATAAAAAGAATATAGTTAAAACCTACATATAAACTTTATTGAGAAATAGTAAAAAGGGCAAAGAACTAAATGCCCCTGAAAAAACTGATTATTTCTTGCTTAAAACTATTTCAATTGATGAAACGTTTAGTTTTTCTCCCTGCTCAGACTCAACTTCCTCTGTTCCTATTTTTACACCTTTGATTTCTGTGTTTGTAAGAAATTTGTTTTTGACTATTTCTGCAACATCCACTGCATGTGATATTGCTCTGCCTCTAGCCTTTAGTATTACTTCTCCATTTCCAGCATTGAATTGAGTTACACATGCTAAAACGTAGCTCATTGCAGGCTTTTTTCCTACAAAGACAACGTTATTATCTGCTCTTTCTGCCCTTTCTTCTCTCTCTGCCATTTTGACACCTCCTGTTTAATGTACTATTAAAGATTCTTGATAAACAAGCTTAAATAAATTAAACTCAGAAAAAAACTAAAAAGATAAACTTTGTTTTCTATGTTTTTAGCTGTAAAAACTGCCATATTTACACTTTAGTTGAAGTTTTAGTATCAGTATCCTGGGCAACTACATAGACCTTTGCATGCAGCTTCTGAAGTTCTTGAATAAAAGTTTGAACAAAGCAAATCTAATGTATCAGCGGCAGTAACTTGACTATCGTCATTGACATCATAATTAACTTGTATAGTACTTGTTAGAACTCCACAGTTATTAGTTTGTACTAATGTTTGACATGCCTTATTCTTTATTCCTTCTAGACCAGCTGTCGTACTGAATGGATTGAATCCTACGAAATACAAAGCTACTAAACCTAGCAAAACTATTACTGCAATTGCAACTATTACTAAAATATTTATTGGTAATTCAACACCTTTCACTGCGTTCACCTCTATCTTTTTATTGATAATCTTGTATATAAAGATTTGGCTTCTTTATTTAGAATTATTAACTTTTAAGAATTTTATAATGTTTATGACGGGCATGAGGTACATTCGCATGCAGGATCAACAATAGGCCATAAACTGTTTCTACAGATCTCTGTATATTCTGGGAAGCCGCCACATATGATTCCATATATTTGGCCGCAACCAGGATTAGGGTCTCCTACTGAATCTTTACACTCACATTTTTTCCACCATGCATACCACCATATAGCTATTCTACACTCAGCATGTGTATTTGGTGATATTCCGCATGCATATTCCATATTCCAATCACAAAAACAGCCCATGCCTCTAGGTTTACATGTGCCATCTAGCTTACATATAGGACTTGCACCTGGGCATTGGCAGCTATGAGGTGCATTGCATTGATTAGCGACCCAATTTCCATTGTTATCGCACCAACTTGGTTTAAATGCATCAGTTATTGCGCATTGACCGCACGGTGTTCCATCTGAACATTGACAAACACATACTCCATTAGAGCATGTTTGAGGTAAAGTGCATGTCCCACAGTTCAATGTTCCTCCACATCCATCAGACCATGATCCACAGTTCTTTCCCAATGCTGCACATGTTGTTGGCGTGCATGATGGAACGCATGTACCACTAACACAATTTTCACCTAGCGGACAGTTGCATGTTATTATTCCTCCACATCCGTCTGACAATGAACCGCATTGCCCAGGATAATTTACACATGTTTTGGGGACACATAAACAAATACCTGATTGACATGTTTTTCCTGGACCATCACAAAGTGTTCCATCTGGTAAATTTGTGTGTGTACATGTATTACCTGAACAAAAATCGTTTGTACATGGATTACTATCATCACAACTTAAACCGCATGTTATCGTTCCACCGCATCCGTCTGACAATGAACCGCATTGTCCTGGATAATTTACACATGTTTTTGGACTACAGCATACTCCATTATTACATGCCTGACCTGCCAAGCATGTTCCGCAGTTCAATATATTTCCACATCCATCAGGCCATGACCCACAGTTCTTTCCCAATGCTGAACATGTTGTCGGTGTGCAACAAGCACCAATTGCAGCATCACATGTTTTACCTAATGGACAACTGCAACCATGACGAGTCGCACCACATTGGTCAGAAACCCAGTTACCCATAGCATCGCACCAACTTGGTTGTTTACTAGTAGTAGCGCCTGCACAAGAACCACAAGTTGTTTCATCAGGAGTTCCAGGTGAACAGCGACATGCAACAGGAGTAACTGTTAATGAATATGGCTTCGAATGCGTTGTTGTTCCATTAGTCCCATAAACTGTCATTGTATGTGTTCCTATAGGAGCATTTGTTATCGTTAGAATTGATGAAAAAGGTGGAACTTTAGCATTTGGAACAAATTGACACATGGATCCTGCTGGACAACCTATGATTGATAAAGTGATTGCAGCTGTTGAGACTCCAAAAACATTGACTGTTGGTGTAGCTGTATTTCCCTGCACTATAATATTATCCGATGGAGATACACTAAAACCAAAGTCACCTCCCAAAGGAATACCAAAACCGTCTAAAGCTTTAAATTTTAATTTTAAATAATCATAAGGGATTTGCTTTCCACCAACTGTTATTCCTGCTTCTCCTTTCTTTAACGGAGCTAGGCAATAGTTGTCAGGCAAACAACTTTTATCTGTTATAGTGACTTCAATTACATTTCTTTGAGGTGGCGATTCATAATCCCCTTTTATCTCATCTTCAGACAAAGCTCTATTGTAAATTTTTACTTCATCTATTGTGCCATTGAACTGGTTATGAAATATATTTTCTCCACCTATTCTTACGGGTTGATCATTTAAGGGCATTTTTTTAGTTGTTGTTACCTTTGTTGAGATAATGCTTCCATCTAAATATGATTTTAATATATTTCCATCATAAGTTTCTGCTAAATGATGCCAGTTGTAATCTCTTATCAAACCAAAATCTACAGACTCTGTAAAACTATAAGAACCATAAGCAATAAAATATGAGAATTGAGAATTAAATTCTGTAATAACTCCACCACTAGAAGATCCTGAAGAAGGTACTGAAATGTAATAAGTAACATTGTAATCTGCAAAAACAGTATCAGGGCCATCTCCTATTTTATTAATTAAGCACTGAACGCCTGTCGGCACTTTATCTCTTTTAAACCATAGCTCAATAGTTATTTTATTGTTCTCAGCACGCAATGATGGATCATCTGGAATCTCTACATATTTGTTAGAGCCATCGAATTTCAGGGCACTCCCATATTTTCCACTAATCCATTGAGGTCCGTTAATCAAAGTACCATCGTTGCCATTGTTACTAGCATCTTTTACAATGTTTCCAACGCCCTCATCAAATGTCCAGTATCCTACTAAACCGTTTTCAGAAGAGTCTGTTGTAGAAAGTTCCAATTCAAAGTCCAAGTTTGGAAAGTCTGTTTGAAGCTTGATCTTCAATGCTGTCATATCATTTAATAACGAACTATAACTAGGGTCTTCTACTATTTTTCTACCAACATAAATAAGTTTAAAATAGCTAGAGCTCGCATTTGAATTAAAAACATTGCTAGCATAAGCAGTAGAATCTATTGACTTATCATAAATAGAGAAACTTTTATTTCCTTTAACAAGAAAGTTTTTTGAATCGCTAAGAGTAGGACCACTTTTACCCAAATTACGTACTAACAAAACTGCATCAAGTATATCTATGGTTTTATCATAATTAAAATCACAGTCAGGATTCCAATTTAAATCTCCAGGAGATGATCCATAAGCAGCAACACAAATGTTAAGATCATCGTTATCTACATCGCCATCATAATTTACATCACCGTCCAATATGTTTAAATTGATATGTATGTTGCCTTCTCCAAATTTTACTATTTTTCCAGATCCTATTGAGCTTTTAGGAAGATTTTCATTTATTCTGTTCTCTAGTTCCTCTCTTAAAAAGCCTATAGAAAGATAGGTGCTATTCCATATAGGTACGTCTAAGCTTTCCATTCCTCCGGTCTTTCCCAAGTCATAGGCAGTTCTCATAAAAATTATTTTAGAGCTTTCATCAATTGATTTTTTCCAAAATTCAACATAATTAGAAAGTGAAATTGCCTTTCCTCCTTTTTGAATAATTCCACCTTCCATGCTAGAAGAAAAAGCACCCACGAACATCAAAGAAATTATTGTAATAATAATAAGTACAGTTCCTAAAACTGGAATAACTAAACCTTTTTTACAATACATAAAAATCAAGAGTAACGTTTAATGGCAATTCTCGACCTTTTTCAGCAATAGATCTTCTAATTAAAGTCGCATCAGTGTAAAGAGGCACTGAAATTCTTTTTAGTTTCAAAGCTTTATCTGGAAGAGTTGGAAAGGCTCTCGTATTTTCTGCAATTATGTACTGGTCGTCTCCAACATTGAGTGCAATTATGTAGCCATTTCCTCCAAGCCAACCAGAGAATATTCCATATGTAGATTCTGACAGCATAGTAACTTCGTTGTTACCTTCAACAAAAACATTTGTGATGTTTTTTTGATAAGCTGCATATGTAAGTATCTTCTTAATTTGAAAGCCTGAATTCTCTTCTGTTGACTCTAAATAAGATAACAACATGGTCTCGAACTTGATAGGAGGATAAATTGAGGACAAATATAGCTCATAGTCTATTCTGTCTGATAAGGGTTGTCTTACTGCGTTTAAAACAAAGATTATAGCTCCTCCAAGCAATGAAGCTATACCTATCATCATTAAAATTGCAATCAATGAAGCTAATAATTCTACACCCTTCATTCTGCAACACCTATGGACACGTTAACTATTACTGGAATAACTTTATTTGTTATGTTCAAAGCAGCTGGAAAAGTTGTAGTAGTAGTTGTATCTTTTTTGATACAGTCTGGAAATGCGTGATGTCGGTCACAAACTCCAAAATTTCCAACACGGTATAAAATATTTTTGCTTGTATCGTAAATTTCAATATAGATGCCTTTATCATATCTAAGGCATTGAATGTTTTCTTCTCTGAATGGGTCTCTTTCGTTTTCTTCTTCTATTTTTTCTTTTGACAAAAGGCCTTTCACTGGGTAACCTCCAGAATATTCAGCTATGCAGCTCGATAAGATTGCGTTGCCGATATTCAATGCTTCTCTGTCTACTCTATTTTCAACAAATATTAAATGATATTGGTTTAAAGCAAAATATATGCCTAAGAGAACTATGGCTACGTATGCCGTTGTTAAAATCTTCATAAAAGTTTCGCTAAGAGCAAATGTGCTGCCTTTCATTTCATCCCTTCTGAATCATTAATTTACATCTATCATTCTCGAAATACTTCCTTATTACTAGTGTTTCACCCATTTTTTCAAACTTGATTTTACTTATACAGGAAAAATACTTGTAACATTCATTATCGTTATTACAAAATTCTCCTTCTAACCCAAACTCTCTATTTATATTCGGGTCATAAGGTTTAGCCAAGTCGTGATCAATATGACAACTAGGGTCATTGATATTTGGCAATGATACGCCCCTATCGTCGTCATTATTAATAAAGTCATTGCATTGTGGAGGACCTTCAGTATCATCTGTCCTATTATAACTAGCACTGTTTGCCGGATCGCTGTCTGTATGGCATCCTGGATCATCGGTGTCATTTAAAGGTGGGTTATCACCATCATTATTTTTTCCATCAGAACACTGAGGTATATATGCGCCGTGAAATATAGGGCATGT
>CAZYZB010000033.1:0-2796 GCA_964651405.1 uncultured archaeon | reverse complement strand
TATTTTTTCCATCAGAACACTGAGGTATATATGCGCCGTGAAATATAGGGCATGTGCAGTCTTTTCGGCATTGTCCAGGACATGCCGCAGCATATGCTGATCCGCCTAGGCTTCCTGGATCGCATTCCTCTCCATCTTCTATAACATTATTCCCGCATGTGCTGCTGTTGCATGTACCAAAAGCACAATTCAAGACACCACAGCAATCCTGTTTACCACAGGCATCTCCTATCATGCCACAGGTCTTTGTGCATTTTTTAATAATGTCGCAATCATTAGGTTTTAAAAATGCTATTGGAGAGGTGTTCGTAAATTGGAATTGAGTTTCTGATGCCTCAACCCAAACTGAAGGATAAGAAGTGTCATTCAATGTAATTATATGTTTAAGAGGAATTTTGATTCTTGCTTCATACTCTCCAGGAGAATGCGAAGCTACTGTTAAGGCAGTTCTTATTGTATCTTGAAGATAAGACGGTTCCACCTCAGCTAAAGACCCTAAAATATTATATATTACTCCTCTGCCAAAGACTGTTGCAAGAATTATAAGAATAACAAAAATACCTACAACAAACAATAAGAAATCTTCTGTCATTCCTTTCATTTCAACTAAACCTCTTTTTGCATACGCCTTCAATGCATTCCATTTCTATGTTAGTTTGTGGGTCTACTGGACAACGAAGATTTGGTGGATCACACCTCGTAAGCCATGCACATTGAGACGCCGACTCTTGCATGCACTTGTCATCTAAAACAGCTGCTTTTTTGTAAAACTCAGGTATAGGTGTTTTAATTGGCCAAGCCAATGAAGTGTCTCCCATTAATTGCATTGCAATACAAAGATCGCCTACACCAATTGTAGTATATTTTGATATTTTTTGGATATTTTTTCCTGATGTTGATAATACCTTTTGGACACTACCCATTTTAACAGGTACAACTTTTCCATTAACAACCTTTGTAGTTGAAAATGAGCCAAAGCTCGATATAAAATCTATAGTATCGCATATGTCCATTGCCTTCTGATAATTCCAATATCCCCAACCAGTCTCTTGCCTTTTCCAACTTGGAACATCCCTGTAAGCTTGTGTAGCAGCTAAAGTATTTACAGTTAATATTCCTATTGCAGCATAACCGCATGATTTAAGGCATACTTTTGTACCAGTTCCCTGCGTAGCTGCCGAACAAATTAAAACACATGCTGCATAACCCGGGAAATATGCTTCAGCATAAGGTGCATCACCACCTTTCCCTAAATCACCTCCCCAAATAAACTCTTCATCTGCATAACAGTAATTCGGAGTATCAACACTGCCCGGACCAGCAGTTCCTATATTGAAAGAGGGTAATGGTATGCTCCAATCAGTAAATGGAACTGTGACATTGGAAGGCGTAGAAAGCTGTATGTTCTCTTGCTTGCAATTAACATTGCATTTTTCATCCTTCTCTATGCTAACGAAAACATTATCTCCATTTTTCCAAACCTTAGCCAATCCGAAGCATGGACCCACAACATGGAATCTTGGATTTTCAGGAACTGAAAGATAAAGAGATATTGTATTTATACCAATAGGTGTTCTAGCAATTAAGTCTGGTTTTGGCCTCCATGTTTTTACTTCAATGCTATCAGGAACTCTTCTATCAAGCAGGTAAGAATTAGCAGTCTCTGTTGGTCCCTGAACTCCCATTCTTACTATTCTGCATATAGCATTGTTAGAACATCCTCCTTCCTTAATTTCCGATGCCCTGCTCAAAGCCTCTTTAATGGAGTAAGGACTTGATAAAATATTGTATGGTGCTATTGAAACAGGAATGCTGCCAAAAACAGGATCATAAGCAGCTCCAACTCTATTTAAATCAATAAACACACCACGCGTGATTTTTTGCCATCCTCTTGTTGTTAATGTTTTAAGTTTTGAAAAAGATTGATCTGTTATAATTGGAGATAAAAGGCGATCTGCTACTTTTTCAACTTTGAAGTATCTTTTAGAAACGTAGGCTGGAGCAAGTAGTATCATATCAGCCTTGACACTATCTGCTTGGCTTACCATCAAGTTGAGATTTGTTGTAAAAGCACCATTCTTAAAACCACTAACTCTAGCATATTCATAAAGATCTTCTACAACATTTGGATCAATTTTCAAAGCTTGCCCAGTTTGTCTGTTTATATATCCTTCAGAAATTTTATCTATCAGTCCTTGTTGTTTTGTTGCATCAAGGTTTTTAAATGGAATAAATAAATCATTATAATCCTGCCAAGCAGCATCGATAACAGATATATCATTCGTGCTCCAAACTAAATCTCTTACTTTTTGAGCTCTATTATAATATTCCTTACCAATGATTTCAGCACCTATCTGGGTTAAGTCATCTTGTTGACGAGGAAAATACTTAACCAATGCATTGGCATTGAAATATCGTTCACGACTGTTTATGAGTCTAATGACATCATCATCTTGAACATCAGACGCTGACGTAATCACTCTTTCAATTCCATTTGCTGCATTAATCTCATTCATAGGACCTATAAACTCGTCAATATTATCCTTTACTTCATTGGTAATTTCATCACGATGAAGCATAAAATAGTTTTTAACTGCTCCTATATCTTGTGATGATTCAAGAACTCCTGCGCCTTCTTTATGATTAAACCAATCGTTAAAACTATCTTTAATACCACTTATCGGCTTTTTAATTTTATTATCATAAAATTCCCTTACCTTGTCAATTGACTTTTTAACCCACATATTCTGCCACCACCCTTTAACTGCATATTTAAAGGGTCGCCATTTCTCAATT
>CAZYZB010000032.1:0-9311 GCA_964651405.1 uncultured archaeon | reverse complement strand
GAAGAATGCACCTATTTGCAATAAAACCAGGCCTATTAACTGTAGGATGTTCATAGCTAAGAATTAGAAAATTGCAATATTAATTCTTACCTATTACTTGATGGGCATATTTAACATTTTCTTTTGCTCTCTCATGAGCTGAGCCAATATAAAATTCAAGCTTACCTCCTAGTATGTCTTTTTTAAGTGGAGTCAAGCCATCATACACTTTTCTGAAATCAGGATCTTCCAATGAAACTTCTATAAGAGGTCTTTTCTCTTTAATCACTCTTCTTCCCATTTCTTTTACAAATTCATGACCAACTCCATATTTTGGGTGAATCCATTTCTCTCCTCTTAATATAGCGGTCATTGCTTCACTTGGATTCTTTCTTACAGACTCTAGATTTTCTATCAGTTTGTCTGTATTGATTGATAGTTGAGGCAGGCATTTTTCATTTACTCTTGTAAATGATTCCAAAGTTTCAGCCATCATCGCTGCAGGCTGATATCTTTGTGGTTTAGAATCTCTCAAGTCTCTGTCCAAATCAACGTCTATAAGTTGATAAAGAACTCTCATACCGCTTTCTACAATTGATATTGCAGCTACGTTTTCATATTGCTCAGGATTATTTTTCATTCCATCCGCGCTTGAGCCTGCCAATCTTTGTGCGTTATCTCTTGAAGTAACTTCATTTATTCCAGAAGCATATAAAAGTCTCATGTCGTTTGCAAACTTGCCTAATACATGCATCATTGTTGTAAGTCCGTGTCCGACGTCAGCATATCTTTCTTTAGAGGTTATCTGGGTTGCAGTATACTCTGGTTTCAAACCAAGCTTGTCCAAAACAGCTTTCTCAAATTCCATTGATTTTCCTTCACCAATACACATATCAATTCCAGCTCCAGTTCCTACCATGCCAGACATCTTTGCTCTAAGGTCAGCATAGTATGAGTCACATCTTTCCAGTCTATCTGCAAGTCTACCAGCATATTGTGAGAATCTAAAATCAAGTGGAACTGGTGTTGTTTTCTGAAGGTGTGTTCTACCAGCTTGAAGTAATTCGGTTGATATTTCAGAAATATTACAAAGACCTTCTATTGTTTTTACAACCTCAGGTCTTAGCTCAACTCTCCATGCAGTTTTTAAGTTATATGCTCTTGCAGTATCTACAAAATCGTAAGAAGTTGTTCCAGGATGTAAGAGTGCTTTTGTTTCAGGTGTTATGAATCTTCCAATTTCTTCTATCACGGCTAATTGATCATGCTTGGTGACATTCTTCTCCAACAAGGTCATATTCAAAGGACTTATCTTTCCAAGAGCAGCAGCGACTTCATCTACATTCCATTGTTCTGCTTGTCCAAATTCTTTTCTTGTTTCAAGAACAATTTTTTGTAAATAAGCAAAAGTTCTCCATTCTGCATCAGCGCTTAGGTAAGGAGCAAGTCTTTGGGTTTCATCCTTATATTTTGAATCATCAGGAGAAATGTTTTTCAAATCATACTCTTTCAAAAGTCTTTCTTCAGGTTTTAGTTTTGATACTAAATCTATTTCTGACATAAAATCATCTTAAAGGTCTTATAGTGTCCATAACCTTCTCCAAATCAGGAGCGTCAAATATTCTTCTCTCAACGTATTGATTGCATCCTGCCATATACACCTGCGAAACTAGTTGAGCAAGTCTAGGTTCTAATTTTATTGGTTTCACAAGACATCTTTCTTGCCAACCTTCACCTGTTTCCTTCCATTTTTTACATTCCTTTTTAAAATCTGGTTGATTTCTTTCATACCACTGTCTTAGAAATTCCTTGCTGACTTGCTCGTCTTTTAAACCAAATCTATCTTCATCAAATGTCCCAACGACATCACAAACAACTAATCCTTTATTATAAAGCATTTCAACTTTTCCATCATAATGAACAAAACCAGTTTTACTTGCTTGATATGATATAACGTCATTTACCCTTAGGGCCACTTGATTTAATTCTTCAAATTCATTTTTTGCTAGTCCAGAAATTTCTAGAGCATCCCAATATTCTAAACTTCTATCTCCAGCCTCAAGCTTAGTTGTAAAAGTCATCACAGGCTTTGGAAGCATGTCTCCTGGGTTTGGTTCAGCTTTCAAACCTAGTTTTCCATATATCTGGAACAACTCATGGGTTCTAGTCGTAGGATCTTCTATCTTCTTTGCAGCTTCTATTCGGTCGAATACAGAACTTCCTTTAGGCAAACCGTTTCTGAATATTATCTCAAGTGGAATCAAGTAATTGTTTATTGCTCCTCTATGTTTGTCAAAGAAAGAATAATCATACTCAACTTTAGGTTGTCCATCACTTAAAAATATTCTTGTAGTTGGACGATATACGACACCCATGTCAACTTGCATTACGTTCGAGCCATTGCCGCCTTCTTTTAAATCAGAGGATCTCATCAATTTTCCATCAGGTCCTACCAAACCTCTATAATGTGTCTTAATTCCTACTTTTTCTAATCTTTCAAAATTGAAAGCAGCCATTACAGCGAGTGCTGACCCCTTATTTGCGATTTGATCAGGCATTTCTCCCCAGTCAAAAACACTGTATCTATCAGAGAAAGTAAATCTTGCTATGCCCGATTTGTTTTCATAAGCACGTTCTAATACTGTTAAATCTTTTACGCTTCCCACCATATCACTTAAAGAAATAGAATAGTAAAAAATTTAAACATGAAGTTGTAATTTTCTCGTAATTCATTTTCTTTCAAGAATTTTAAGCTTAAATCTTTAAGCTTTTTAAAAATTAAAATGAATGTAAGGTCGGGTGATAAAGTTTCTGTTCATTATATTGAACAAAAAGTTCAAGATGCTATAGCATCAAAAAATCTAGACAGGCTTGTAAGTTCTTTAGAACTTTTAGCTGTTTATGGCCTACGGTATACGCGTACAAAATACTGTTGTGATATAACTAATGTTGCTAAATATATTCCTAGAGAGAATTTCTTAAGAATTCTTGATTTCAAAGAATTTGAGAATGCAGATAAACAGCTATTTAATGATGGTATAAAAGAAATTTCAAGTGGAGAAGTTTTTTATAAATTAGGTACAACTTGTGCTCATTTTATTACAGGGGTCTTAAGAAAAAAAGAAGGTTTTATTCCTAAAGTTGAATTTCAGGGATGGATAAATGAGAAAAGTACAGATCTTTCTTCTTTGTGGGATTCAAGCCTAAGGGTAACAGATCTTTCTTTTTATGGTTGGGGTAAAGAAATGAAAGGAGAAGGTGATGATTCTTATGATGGTTGTATTAAACCAAAGCTTAAAGTTCCAAAAAATGAGATTATAAAAAAACTAACACTCCAAGAAGTCATGAAAAAAATGAGATCTAGAAGTTCATGATTTAAATTCCATTCTTTAAGGCGTTAATAGCGGTTAATAAATTGATAATCCAAATAACTTATTATGATAGGAGTTCCAGCAGTGCTTCTTACTTTTATCGGCATTGTATTTTTCTTGCTTCTTTTGACATTGGTGTTTATACCAAGCTTCTTTTCAGACAAGTGCGGTTCTCATGAAGCAGGTTATGAGTATGTTTGCAAATTAATGGGCTATAGTTGGTAAAATGCTAAAAATACTTGAACCGGTTCAAAGTAATTTTGAAATTATATTTGAATGGATAATTTTAACTTTGTCAATTATATTTGTTATTCTTGGCTTAGGAGGTCTAATAATGGTTATAACATCTCACAAATACGAAGCAGATGTTTTATTAGAGTATGCCTATGCTTTTGTTTATACTTACTTGTTAGTTTTAGGAATCATCTTACTGAAGCTTCGTGGAAAAATATTGGTTAAAAGGCAGTCAAGTTATTAATGCCTTTGTCTGCCATGCTAAGGTAATAGCTTTCTTTATTTATAAAATCTAAGTGCACTTAGTGTCGTTCCAGCATTTTCCTTCGTCGCAATCACAAGCTTTTACTTCATGGCTGTTTTCTAAAGAGCATCCGCATGCTCCAATCAAACAAGTATTTGGGAAACCTTCAGCTGATTTACAGCAACTCATAGTTGTAACAGTTCCACCTGAATCAGTGCATGCTTTTTCTAATTCTGACTTTTTGGGTTGAGGTTCAAACTCTGTAGAAATTCTTACAACAGGCTTTAGTATGTATTTATTGTCAGCTCTTCCATTTTTAGCTGTTTATTAGCCATTTTATCACTATTACTACTTTACAGTAAATATTTAAATGTTTAACTTGAATTACTTTTATGAGCTTAGAAGATATGAGATTATGGGACTCTAGATATGATGAAGAAGAAAGGTTTGAGAGTTATCTGCCTATATATGGTTTGGCTTTTTATAAAAAATTAGGAAACCTTGAAGGAAATGTCCTTGACGTTGGCTGTTCGGATTTGGGCTGCTTTTCTGACCAACAAAAAGCTAGTGCTAAAAACTTGATTGGTTTGGATATCTCTAAATTTGTTTTAGATAGAGCTAAAAGAAGGAATAAAAAGTTGCAAAATATTGATCTAGCTCAAGGAAGAGCTCAAAATATTCCATTTACTGATAATTCTTTTGATAATGTCATATGTATAGAAACAATTAAGCATACAAATAATTCTTATAAAGAAGTTTTAGAAGAACTTAAAAGAGTTCTTAAAAAAGAAGGTAGAATGACATTAACATTTCAACATAAAAATTATGCAGAGAAAAGTGGCTTTGAAGTAAAAGGCAATTTGGCATTTAATTTGGAAACACTCACGTCTGTTTCAGTTTTTGATGAGCAGGATGTTAAAAAATTAATTGAAGGTCGAGGACTTGTTATTAAAGAAATGACTACCTATACAACAAAAGATTTAGACGATAAAGGGTTTCCACCAGAAACAAAAGATATTATCTATGTTGAATGTAAAAAAGTCTAATCGTATCAATAAAACTAGTTCCACACGAAATCAAGGCTGTTATATATTTGAGTGTAAGAAAAAATCAAATTACTTTGCACTAAAAACTTTTCCTTGAACGTTCTTAATATAGGCTCCACACTCAGGGCAGACTCTTTTATATTTCGGAATATAAGAGTTGCACTTTGGGCAGGATCTATTAAAGTTTAACCAAACCATTCCTCTCTTTTCACATATCTTATTAAATTTATTCATTTTTTCACCATAAATGTAGAAAATAATTGCTTGAAAGTTGTATTTAAAACTATCTAAAATTATATAAGTAAAAATATAATAAATGATGCAGTTGATAAAATTTTTCTATCTTCTAGATACAAACTCGTTGTTTTTAATGTAAAATCTCAAAAGTTTAGATTTTCCTTTATTAATTCCTATTCTTTTTGCTTTAACTATCTCAAACTTTTCATTAGAGTTTTCTAAAAATAGTATATCTCCAATCAAGTCTAATCCATTCTGGTCTTTTTCTATTCCTAATGCCATGGTCAATTTTCCTGGGCCGTTTGTAAGTTCCTTAATTTCGTTAGTTCCTCTCCTTTTTTTCATGATTTCAATTCCTTTCAAAGGTTCCAATGCTCTTATCAGTACTGCTCCAGGAACCTTGCTTTCCTTTGCAACTATGTTAAATAGCCAGTGATTTCCATAACAGAAATAAACATATGCTTTTCCAGGTTTTTCGAACATTAAGAAATTCCTTTTAGTCCTCTTTCTGTATGCATGAGAAGCAGGATCCTTATCCCCAAAATATGCTTCAGTCTCAACTATCTTTCCTTTGCATATTCCTTCCTTTGTTTTATGCACAAGAGTCTTTCCTAAAAGTTCCTTAGCGACAGTTTCAGTATTCCTCGAATAAAAATCTCTATTAAGTTTCATTAAATTATTTTAATATCAAGGTTTATATTTTTATAAGACAAAGTTCTGGATTTTCATAAATTTCATAAAATCTTATATTTTAATCTCTTATATATTTTATAACGTTTTCTTTAAACTTTTCTAAGTCCTTAGCCATTATAAAAGCTCCAGCAGCAGGAGCATGACCTCCGCCGTTTGCATTTTCAAGATTTTTAGTTGCAGATTCAGCAAGCTTGCCGCAGTCAACTTTTCCATCTTCCCTTCTCAGGCTTATTTGAATAAAATTCCCCTTTTCCCTAAATATTACGAAAGTGTAGTTAGGATTTCTAATGCCAAGCATGGTTGATACAGGTGATTTTATTGCAAATCTTGTTTTTAATTCTAAGAAAACCAGTTTCTTATCTTCGTGAACTTCAGCATATTTTTTCCAGTTGCTTATAACTTTATCTAGCTCTTCTTGGACCTCTACATAGAATTCCATCAATGTTTTTGCTTTATGTGTTCTGGCTTCTAACAAATCTATTGGTGAAGATGCTTCTAAACAGGCTTCATATGCGATTTTACCTCCTCTTAATCCGGAGTGGTAATAGCCAGCTGTCACAATATGGTCTATTAGGCCAAAATTAGATTCGAATGAATAGGGCTCTTTGCCTTTTTTTAAAATAGGATACTTTTCATATATCTTATCAAGAAAATCTTTCCATTGTTCTCCACAATAATCGTTTATTATTCCTAATCCAGACAGCCAAGCTAGATCCTCTACATCAGTTACTCTGCTGCAGATGTCATAAGTAATCTTGCTAGTGCAATACTTTACAGGTTCTACTTTAGATTTCCAGAAATAAGGATTTACATAAACAATATTACTAAACTTGTTCAAGTCTCTATGAATCTGGTGATGGTCAATGACTAGAATCTTTACTTTTTTATCAATTTTTAAAATATACTCAGGATTTTCATCTATCGCAATATCAACAATTATGATGTTTTTTATTTTTTTGTCAATGATTTCCTTGTAGATCCCTTTGTCAACCGTAAATAGCTCGTGGTTTATTATGAATGCTGAAGGAACATAGCTAAATAATCTTTCTATTGCCTTGGCAATTAGAACTGCAGAGCCGATGCTATCTCCGTCAATATCATATATTATTGCAGTGTTTTCACTGCAATTTTTTATAAATTCTGCAGCTTTATCTATCATAAAGATATATGAATTTCTATAATAAAATATAAATCTTTTTACAGAAGCGTTTTGGCATTAACCAATATATTTACTATCTTCTTCTTGATTCTTTTTTGCAAATGGTAGTGCAATTGGAGGTGGTAGTTGTAGTTCTTCGCTTAAGCTTAAAGCTCTGATTATGCTTCTTCTTAATACAGCATTTATGACCTGAAGGTTAACTTCATCAGAAAGTTTTTTATCTTTTTTCCAATCCTTTATGATTTTTTCAAGTTGTTCGTCTATAAAAAGAGCATCTCCACCAATAATAATTTCTGCCATAGGTTTTTTCTTATCATCCAGATATTCTGTCTTAAATTCAAAACCGATAGTCAAACTTTTTTGCTTTAAAGCGGGTAAGTCTTGCTCTTTTATTTCCTTTATGACTGTATTGCTATTTACCTTTACTGCGCCTGTCACTTCTTCATGTTTCTTTGCATCTACAGATTTTATGTTTATTCCTATTACTGGCATCTAATCACCGTGTAAATTAATTGAAACGACAACTATTTATTTATTAATTTAACAAGCAAAATACTTCTTATGAACAAAAAGGTTTTGATGGTAATTGCGCCCGTGGATTTTAGGGATGAGGAGTATTTTGAGACTAGGAAAATTCTAGAAGACGTTGGAAATAAGATTACAGTTGTTAATTCTACTGGCCAGCCTTCTAAAAGTTCGTTTGGAAAAATAGTTAAACCAGACAAGACAATCTATGAAGTCAACTCAAAGGACTTTGATGCAATAGTGTTTGTTGGCGGTTCTGGTACAAAAGTTTATTTCGATAACCAGCAAGCATTAAACTTGGCGAGGGAATTCAACAAAAATGGAAAGGTTATAGGGGCTATTTGCATTGCACCTTCTATATTGGCAAATGCCGGCATTCTAGCTGGTAAAAAAGCTACCTGCTTTGGTTCTGAAAGAGAAAATATAAATGCTACTGGAACTTATACAGGAAAATCAGTTGAACAAGACGGAAAGATAATAACTGCTAACGGTCCCTTAGCTGCAAAAGAGTTTGGAAAGAAAATTGCAGAGGCTTTGAAGTGATTTGATGAAATTAGCGCTATTAATTATTCTGTTAGTTTCTTTTAGCTTATGTACTCAACCAACTCATTCAAATCAGGATGATAGACAACAAGCAGTATTTTCTTGTCTTAAACTATGCAAAGACAACATTCAAAATTTAAATTATACTAATGGACCTTGTCTGTCAGATAGTAATGTTAAGTGGAACATAAATGACTGGGTCTGTGATATTGCACATTCGCCTAGACAAACAATTGATAACAATGTAGAAAATCAATGCTTAGAATTCAGAGAAGGGAAGGCCCATCATTTTGTTGAAGTTGATATAGAGTGCAATTTAATAAAGGTTGAATAATTTCTTAAACAATGGAATTATAGAATTATAATAGATAGCCCTGTCGTCTAGCGGCCAAGGACACGAGGCTCTGGTCATTTCGAGAGAAACCTCGGAACGTAGGTTCGAATCCTGCTGGGGCTACAATTTATTAATAATAAAAAACAATTCTCATAACATGTGGGTAGTTAAGGCTTCTGGGGAAACAGAGAAGTTTGATCCTGAAAAAATAAAAAGAACATGCATGAAGGCTGGCGCATCAGAAGAACTAGCAAATAAAATTGCTAGAGAGGTTGAGAAGAAGTCTTATGATGGGATTTCTACTAGAGATATATTACACATAGCGTTATCCTTGCTTAAAAAAGAAAAACCTATAGTAGCAACTAGGTATGATTTGAAGGGAGCTATATTTAGACTTGGGCCAGCAGGCTTCACATTCGAGCATCTTATTGGAGAAATCTTCAAAGAGTATGATTACGAGACGAAGGTTCATTCAATAATTAGAGGGAAATGCGTTTCTCATGAGATTGACATAATAGTGACTAAGGGTGACGACAATTACATGGTAGAATGCAAATACCACAATATCCCAGGCATATACACAGGTCTGAGAGAAGCTCTATACACTTATGCAAGGTTCTTGGATTTACAAGATGGATTTAAGAGCGGCTTTTGTAGGAAATTTAATCAGCCTTGGCTTGTTTGCAATACAAAATTTTCTGAAGATGCTATTCAATATGCCAATTGCAAAGACATGCGGTTAATAGGGTGGAACTATCCTGCAAACCAAGGTTTGGAATATTTAATAGAAAAAGACAAGCTTTATCCAATAACCATGCTTAGAAAGCTTGATGGAGACTCTTTGGAAAGGTTAGCAAACGTCAACCTATTACTAGTTAAAGACTTGATTAGAATAGACATAAAAGAAATAAGTCAAATTACTAAAATTCCTAAAAATAAATTAAAA
>CAZYZB010000031.1:6144-9471 GCA_964651405.1 uncultured archaeon | reverse complement strand
GTGTTACTCGTGCCGCTTCTGCAAATACATTGTCATATATAGCTATGACTAGATCTGGAAATGTTGTCAAAGCAATGGGTATAGACTCTAGCAATAGATGGGTATTTGGCTTGCCTACTGCAGGCACTCAGAATATTTCAACACCTCAGATGGTTATCGAACAAGCTGGTAATGTTGGGATCGGAACGGCAAGTCCTGGTTATAAATTAGATGTAGTTGGTGATATTAGAGCTCAAAATGCTTGGTTAAGAACTACTGGCAATACAGGTTGGTACAGTGATACCTATGCTGGAGGTTGGTATATGTCTGATACCTCCTGGATCAGAACATACAATTCTAAAAATGTTTGGACTGACACTGGACTTTTAGGAAGTAATGGTGGATTAACAGTTGGCTATAGTGGGGCTGGTTCGCCTTCAGGTGGAGCAATAATTGCTGGTAATGTTGGGATCGGAACAAATAATCCAACAGCAAAATTACATGTTAATGGAAATATGATTGTAGATTCTAGTGGTGAAAGTCAGTTTAGAGATAGCACAACCTATGTGCTTATCCAACCAAGTAATGCCAATGGCAATGGAAGAATAGGAGTTTATCAAACAGGTTCTGGATTTAAGAACTTATTATTAAATGATGGTGGTGGTAATGTTGGGATCGGAACAAATAATCCAACAGCAAAATTACATCTTGGAGGAAGCACTGGTAGCACACCTATCATGAAAATTGATAGTAATAGTGTATTAGAATTTGGAGCAGGAATATCTAAGCAAGGAGATGCTGGTAAAATTGGTTATCAAACCTTTACTACTGATGCTTTGGATATAGTTGGTGCAGGTACAGGTACTCCTAGAAAAGTTAAAATTTGGGATAATTTAGATGTTGGTGGAAGTATCAATATCGGTGGTGGCTCTTCTATAATGAAGATACTAAATGGTAATTATGCACAAGCTTCCTTTACTTGCTCAATAGCGGGGGAATACGACACTGTAGTAAGTGTGAATGTAGGTACTGAATGGGCAATCACCAATACAAAAGTTTTTGTAACTGTTCACGAAAGAGTACATGGAAGTACACTTGATTTTGGTAGCGCTGTATTGAAAATTAAAGATGCTTATATAAAAAGCGATGGATACTTAAAGGTTAAGGTTGGGTGTGTCGGGGCTGCTGTGGTAAGTGGGTATGTTGATTACCTTTTAATGAGGTAAAACTTAAGAAAAAATGGAAAAATGAAAGAAATTGGAGTCAACTCTATTTTTCCTGAACAAATAATTTAATAAATGTGATTAATTGAAAATAAAATCAGCACTTTTGATTTTGTTAGCATTTTCCTTACTCTTAATTATGTCTTCAAGCTATATCACATCAGCCTTTCTAATAACCGATATATATAGAATGAAGTGAATTAAATTTTCCATCTCAAGATGGCGGCTATTCCGCCTTGCACTAATATCGGACCCTTACATTGATAAGTAAATAAAACAATAAAATAATTGTAGTGATATCTTGAAGATGAGAAGAAGGTTAGTTTTAGAAGTCATTTTAGTATTTTCTATATTGTTAATTATGTCTTCAAGTTATATAACCTCAGCTTTTCTTATAACAGATACCTACAGAATTAGCGGTGAGATAACGACTGGCGGCGGAAACTTAGCCAGTACAGATCTTAAAAATTTCTCGAAAATTGCTGTTGGCCAACCCATTATAGGAAATATCTCTGGAGCTAATTATAAAATATGCTTTGGAGTTTTCTGTACAGATATTTATCAGCCTGCATATAGCATGAACTTTTCAGGAACTCTAAACTATTCGAATGGCACATTCGTGACGAATGCTCCGATAAAAGTTATTGTAAAGTATTTAACAACTCAGTTTGAAGGCGATGATAAGACAAATAGCTCTGGTCAATTCTATGTAAAAATGAATAATTTGCCAGAATATATTATAGGTAAAGACTTGAACATCACATTTTATGTCCAAGGTGAAATAGAAGCTATTTACAACTGCTTCTATAATTATACTTGTAAAACATGCTTCCCACGTCCTGGAACTAAAAATTGTCTGCCGTAATCTCATTTATTTTTACTAAACTTTCTTTCCCTGTTTTCATGTTTCTTATTTTTACAGAATTTTTTTCTAGTTCCTTTTCTCCAACAATAATTGCAAAGGGTATTCCTAAGGAATTAACATACTCTAGCTGCCTTGAAAGCGACCTAAACCTTAAATCATATTCAGTCGCTATAGACTTTTCTCTAAGCTTTTGGACAATTTCTAAGACCTTATCTCTTACTTTGTCATTAACAGAAACTACAAAAACTTTTGTCTTATTTTTTATGTTTTCTAACATTTTCCTTTCTTTCATAACCTCTATTATTCTTTCTATACCAAAACTAATCCCTGTCGCAGGAATCTCTTTCCCAGAGAACAGACCTATCATCTTATCATATCTTCCTCCGCCTGCGATGCTTCCTATTCCTTTTTCAGCAAAAACTTCAAAAATCGGTCCAGTGTAATAATCCAAACCTCTTGCCAAGCTTGCGTCAAATTCGATATTTGATTTAATGTTCATTTGTTTTAGATAAGAAATGATTTGTTTTAACTCTTCAACACCTTCTTTGTTTTCAAGCTGCTTTCCAAGTTTTTCTAAAGCAGAGTCTCCTTTTTCCTTTATAATCTCTAAGATAGTCGCTGTTGCCTCTTTAGAGATTATGGTTGATAACTCTTTCTCAACACCTTCTTTTCCAATCTTATCTTGTTTATCCATTTTTCTTAAGACGTCCGGAATTTCTTTTTCTGGAACTTTTGCTTGTTTTGCTATAGCTGTTAGTATTTTTCTGTTGTTTAATCTTACCTTGAATTCTTTAAAACCTAGTTCATTCAAAGTTGTAATAGTGCAAGCAATAATCTCTGCATCAGCAAGTACGCTTTCACTCCCAACAATGTCAATATCAGCCTGCAAAAATTCTCTGAATCTGTCTTTAGCAATGTCACCATATCTCCAAACGTTTTGGATTTGATATCTTTTGAAAGGTAAGTTTAGATTTGGATTAGAAGCTATGACTCTTGATAAAGGAACTGTCAGATCATATCTCAATCCTATTTCCCTATCTCCTTTGTCTTTGAATTTATATGTCTCATCTAAAATTTCTAAACCTCCTGCTCCTTTTTTAGCAAGAACTTCCCAGGACTCCAGTGCAGGGGTTTCCAAAGGTTGGAAACCAAATGTCTCAAAAACTTTTCTAATCTTCTCTAGCACTTGCTGTCTTAAAATCATTTCTTCTGGCAAAAAATCTCTTGTTCCTTTCACATTCATAAGCACACCTTTCTTAT
>CAZYZB010000031.1:0-6044 GCA_964651405.1 uncultured archaeon | reverse complement strand
TTCCAATGGAAGCTATGACATTAGACCTGTTAGTATCAAAATCTACAACCTCTGTAGAGAATTTCAAGTCATTCAAAAAATCTTTTATGAATTTGGCTATCTTTGTCTCGTTTCCAGGAGGATTCTCCGAGTTTATTCTTATTAATTCTTGAGTTAATTCTACCTCATTCATATAATCACATTAGATTTCTTTGATATAAAATTTAGGGCCACGAGTGGGATTTGAACTTTCATTGAAAAATTTTAAGAATCTATCATTTTGAACATTATTTCTAGGTTTTATTTCTTTGAAAAATCTAATAACTTCTGACCTTTTGCATAATGCTACTTTTCTACCTTTGTCAAATATCCTCGTTGGAGAGTAATTCAATTTTATTAACGCTTTCCTTATTTCATTAGGTAAAGATGAATTCATACCCATATTCCATAAAATATTTATTTCAGTATTCTTACTAGAAGAAAAAAATGATCCATCTGTATCAAATAGTCCCTTTAAGCAATATATAATAAGTTCCTTTTTAGTGTATATCCAATCCGGTATAGTAGTTTTATTTTTTATTTTGCTTCCATCTTTCAGACCAATAGATGTAAGGTATCGACAAACTAATATAGAGTTAACTGTTAACAATATGCCATTAGAATTTCTTCTTGTTTGCTTAATGGTAGATTTAACTCTAAAAATATCGAGTAACAGCTTTTGTATGTTACTCCTATAATATTCGTATTCCTCTTTATTTCCGTAAATTCTTAATTGATTTCCACATATGTTTCCATCTCCTAGAACTATGCCTACTAATTCCGCTAATTTATAATCGAATATTTCTGGGATTTTAATTTGTTTAAATTTTCCAACCGATCCTATTGTTGTACGGCCACAAGACCAATTTTTCATTATTTCATATGGTACGTTCATCTTTTCGCTTAATTGCCTCAGATTTTTGAATCTATATTTCATCATCAAAATCTTGATTTTCTTTTCCATAGGCATCGTCCTTTCTTAACTACTATTTATACTTTTGTTACTTTGTTTATTAAAATTATTTCTGATGTTAGGGCTGTAGATGGGAATTGCACCCATCTCAGAAGTTTCACAGGCTTCTATGTTGTCTTCTACACTACTACAGCCATTACAAGTTTCTCTAACCAACGCCTCTGTAAGAACTTGGATTGTATCAATTGTCCGAATATTAGAATTTTTAAAGAGTAATGGAAGTTCTGTACATCCTAGAATTATAGATTCTGCACCTTCTTTGGTCATTCTAACTGCTATTTTTTCTAGAATCAATTTGTCAGTAGGAAGTTTTTTACCAGATAGTATGTTTAGAATTATTTTAGTTATTTCGTCTCTTTCTTTCTCTGTGGGCAAGATAAATTCTATTCCTTCTTTTTTTAATAATGATTGATAGACTCCTGTCTTTAATGTTAATTTTGTACAAAGTAACCCTACATTCTTGTACCCGTACTCCGTTGTCTTTTTAACAGTTTCTTTTACTATGCTTATGAAATCGGGAAAGTTTCTATATTTTTCTATTATGCAAGTAGCTGTATTACATGGTATAGTCAAAATTTCTGAGCCCATTTTACGTAATTTATCTAAGCTATCGATTAGTGTCATTAGTATGTCATTTTCTTTCTCAGCGATGTCAGGAACAGGAAGATTATAAATGTATATCGCAGGGAATTCTTCATCATAAACAGCACCTTTAGCCTGAAAAGCCTGAACAAGTCTTGTGTAAAGTTCAGCAGTTGCTTCTGGACCCATGCCCCCTAGAATCCCTATGCTTCTCATAAATTACATCTCCCTATTTTACCTTCTACAAACAAAGAATCTCCTCTTATCTTAGTAGGAATAGAAAATCTTCCTCTTTCATCAGTCTTAGAAATAAAACTAGCATTCCTTATTTCAACAAAAATTGGAGAACCATAACATAATCTTAATATTTTTCTTATATGAACAGAAATCAGGGCTCTTCCTTTCTTGTCAATTCTAGAGGTAAAGCTAACTAAATCTTGTGCCTCTTGTGTGAAGGCACCCACTCCAAAGAGCTTCACCTTTCATTTTTCTCACTATTAATGCTTATTTTTCAAAGGTATTTAAAATTATGTGGGAAATTAGTCTGAATCAAAATTTTCAAACTCTCCAGTATGTTTCTCAAACTCAGTTTTAACATCCTTCACTATAGCATGATGCTCTCCTCTCTTGCACCACTCAATTATTTCCCTTACTTTGTCTTCCTCACCTTCGAAAACAGCTTCAACATCTCCGTTATCAAGATTCCTAACCCAACCTTTCAAATCTAGATTCCTAGCTTTTATTCTAGTATGGAATCGGAAGCCAACGCCTTGAACCTCTCCAGAAATGATAACATGCGCTCTAACGAACTTCAACCACATCGCCTATAGTTAGTTCTGTTTTATCTGTTTTACTTTCTATTTGTTTTTCTTCCAACTCCTCTGTTAGTTCGATATTAAAGAATCTTTCAAGTTTTTTTACTATGTTTAAGGGAGGCTCCCATCCTTCTTCCACTCTTTTTATGAGGGAGACTTTCTCATTCAATTTTTTTGCAAGGTCTTCTTGAGTTAAGTTTCTCTTAGCTCTTTCACTCTTAACCAACAAACGGAAGTTTGATTTGATTGCTTGGTCCATTTCTTCTAGTTTAGGAATTATCCTCTTTTCTTCCCTTAACTCGACTATTGGAATCTCCTCTCCAAACGTCACGCAGTTGTTACAAACTGTTAGAATTGCATTATCTATTTTTGTTCTTCTGCTCGCATTTCTAGAACCACAAAGTTCGCATTCAGAAATGGTTTCACCCTAATTATAGGTGATACTTATAAGAATAAATTTCTAACTTTTCATATAAGCTATTTAAATACTTCTTACAAAAATGAGTATTGGGTTGATATGACCGGCGAATTACAAATCCTACCTTAAAGATTTATATAAATATAATTATCTAATTCTAAAGTTAGAGAGTGTTTAAATGGCAGAGTATAACCCTAATAAGATAGAAGAAAAAATACTTAGCTTTTGGGATAAAAATAAGATTTTTGAGAAGTTAATGAAACTAAGAAAAGGAAAAACATTTTCTTTTATGGATGGACCTCCAACTGCAAACAATCCGATGGGTGTCCATCATGCTTGGGGAAGAACTTACAAGGACTTGTTTTTAAGATTTAAAGGAATGCAAGGTTTTGAAACAAGGAGACAGCCAGGATTTGACTGTCAAGGACTTTGGGTTGAAGTTGGAGTTGAAAAAGAACTAGGCTTCAAATCAAAGAAGGACATAGAAAAATATGGTATAGATAAGTTTACTGAGAAATGCGTAAGTAGCGTTTTAAATTATATTAAAAATTGGATATTACTTTCCAAAAAATTAGGAATGTGGATGGATTGGGAGAATCCTTACCTTACTTTAACAGACACTAACATCGAGTATGTTTGGTATTTCTTGAAGAAATGCTATGAAAAGAACTGGTTATATAAGGGGCTAAAGGTTTTGCCATGGTGCCCTCGATGCGGCACAAGCTTGTCAAGCCATGAAGTAGCCAGCGGCTATAAGGAAAGGACTCATCCAGCTATCTACGTCAAGTTCCCAATAAAGGATAGAACCGGTGAATACTTGTTAATCTATACTACTACACCTTGGACTTTAGCTTCTAATGTAGCAGTAGCTGCTCATCCTGACCTAGAATATGTAAGAATAAGAATAGGAGAAGAAGTTTTTATCCTAGCTAAGAATCTTATTGAAAAAGCAATTCTAGAGAAAAGTTATAGCATCTTGCAAACAATGTACGGTCGAGAACTTGTAGAGATTCAATATGATAATCCTTTGAAAGATCTAGTTCCTTTGCAATGGAACATAACAGGCAAAGTTGTTCTATCTGACAAGTATGTAAGTGCTGAAGAGGGAACAGGACTAGTTCATATTGCTCCTGGTCATGGACCAGAAGATTATGAAATTGGAAAAGAATATAGTTTGCCTATTATTTCTCCTTTGGATGAGTCTGGAATTTTTAATGAAGATGCTGGCTTCCTTAAAGGTAAGAATGCGAAGGACGCAAATGAGATAGCCCTAGAAAAACTAAGAGAACGTGGTTTTCTGTATAGAGAGGAAAAAATTACACATAGCTACCCCTGTTGTTGGAGATGCGATGAAGAATTGATATACAGAACAGGAGAAGAGTGGTTTATCTCAACACAAGAGATAAAGCCTAAGCTTTTGGAAGAAGCTCAAAAAGTAAAGTGGTATCCTGAATGGACAAGTAAAAGCATGGTTGATTGGCTGACAAATTTAAAGGATTGGAACATATCAAGGAAAAGATATTATGGTTTGCCACTGCCATTCTGGTTTTGTGAGAAATGCAGTTTCATGGAAGTAATAGCAAGCAAAGAAGAGTTAAAGAAAAAGGCTATCAAAGGCTTTAAGGAATTGAAGGAATTGCACAGGCCTTGGATTGATAACGTAATTCTTAAATGCCCGAAGTGTGGAGGCGAAATGAAAAGAACCGAAGAGACAGGCGACTGCTGGCTGGATGCTGGAGTTGTATTCTTCTCAACATTGAAATATTTGGATGATAGAAAATTTTGGGAAAAGTGGTTCCCTGCTGATTTCATAACAGAGATGCATGAACAAGTCAGATTATGGTTCTATGCAACTTTGTTTGTTTCTGTTACTTTAGAAGATAAAGTACCTTACAAGTCGGTTCTAGCGCATGGTATGGTTCTTGATGAAAAAATGAGAGAGATGCATAAGAGCACTGGAAATGTTATTTGGGCAGATGAAGCTTTGGAAAAGATGGGCGGCGACATAGTTAGATGGATGTACTGTCTCCAAAATCCAGGACAGCCACTTCCTTTTGGTTATACTCCTGCAAATGAGGTGAAAAGAACTCTTAATGTTCTTTACAACACAGTAAAATTCTTGCAGATTTACTTTGAAGCTAACAAATACAAACCCAAAAAGCCTAAAAAGTTTGATGTATCAAGCCAATGGATATTGTCAAGATTACATACAATAAACAAAGAAGTTACAAAGGACTTGGAAGATTTGAAACCGCACATAGCAACTTGCAAGCTCGAAGAATTTTTCTTAAATGACCTATCAAGATTCTATGGTCATTTGATTAGAGAACACATTAAACCTGGAATAGAATCCGAATATAAGGAAGCGATGCTTTATACTTTTTACACCGTCTGTTTAAACACTCTAAAGATATTAGCACCTTTCTTGCCTTTCATAACAGAAGATTTGTATCAAGACTTTTTCAAAAAATTTGAGAAAGAAGAAAGCATTCACCTATGTAATTGGCCTACCGTTGAAGCTGAGCTAATAAATGAGAAACTAGAGAATGAAATGAAAATAGCAAAAGGAATTATTGAGGCTGCAAATGCCTTAAGACATGAGAAAAGCATAAAGCTAAAGTATTTACTTCCTTCTCTGACTATAGATGGAAAAGATGAGATAAAAGAAACTGCTAGAGACTTGAAAGAGGTTATTGTAGAGTTAGCAAACGTTAAGGACATAAAAATAGAACCTATAGAGGAAGGGAAGGAAATAGAAAATGGAAAAATATTCTTGAACTCGGAGATTTCGCAAGAAATTAGAGACGAATGGTTGCTCAGCGAATTGATAAGAAGCGTACAGGACACAAGAAAGAAGATAGACTTAGAGATAAAAGATAAAGTTGAACTATACCTTCCTGAAGAGGAGCTGTTTAAGAAAAATAAGCAAAGAATAGAAGGTTCAACTGGTAGTAAAATAAATTTCGGCAACATTCTCGGCAACAAGTCTGAGTTCGAGTTTATGAAAAAGAAATATGAATTTGGAATCAAGAAATAGATATTTAAACTGCAAATACCATCATTTCTTTATTAAAAATAGGAGAATTTAAATGCCATTCGAAAATAGACGTTTCGACAGAAGAGGTAGCAGCTTTGATAGAGGTCCAAGAGAAATGCACAAAGCCGTTTGTTCTGAGTGTGGAAAGGAATGTGAAGTTCCTTTCAAACCAACAGAAGGCAAGCCTGTCTTTTGTAGAGA
>CAZYZB010000030.1:0-9543 GCA_964651405.1 uncultured archaeon | reverse complement strand
AAACCTGTTAGGAATGCCATACCAGTTGTTATTCCATCCATTTATTTCACCTATTTCATTTATTTTATTTTTTGTCTCCTTCTTTAATCAATATCCATATACTTGCCACCATGATAAGTAGGAAAAAGATTATAGCAATTAGAGGATCTGACAATGCAAATACGGGAATGTTTAACAATCCCAATCCTCCTGCTCCTATGAATATTAAAATTGCTAAAATGATCAAAGCCATCCCGAAAAATTTCGGATGCTTTGCGAATATGTGCTCTCCTCCAGCCTTTGTTCCTGTTATTTCTAAAAATATCATAGCAATCATCAATCCAAAGGCCACTAAAACAGATGATGTTATCAAATTACTTATGAAATCAGCTGCCTGAGATCCTGCAGCTGCTAATAAAACCATGAAAGCTGAGACAATAGATATTACTCCTCTAGCTGTTATTGATTTTGGTAATTCCAAGTGGGATAATATGCCGTAAACTACCGCTAATGTCAAAAGCCAGAGCAAGACTAACTGAAAGCCAATTGCTCTTAGATTAACTATCAATTCCTCTATTGGATTCTGAGCAAAAACTGGAGTTACTAATAGCAAAGTCCCAATCAAAAATGATGCGATTTTTCCTTGATTCATAGTTACTACCTTATAGTAATATATAGTAAAAACTTATTTATAAAGATATCGTCTACTTTACACCTGCACCTATCTTAAATGCTGCCCAAAAGATAACTAGAATAAAAATTATAATGAATAAGAATAACAAGTTCTGACCACCGCCTAAGAAAGGCAATTCAGGAATCAAGTCAGCGTGAAGGAATCCTGCGGTCAATAAAATGAATAAGATCGCACCGTCGATAATAATAGATGAAGTAGGTGGATGCTGCCCTCTTCTCAAGCCAAAAATCTCAAATGTGAAAGCTATAAAGAACATTATTATAAAGAAAGTTGTTATGCTTCCGAAATAAGACCAAAGCATGTTTATAAAAGCAGCATTGGAAATCGTAAAGAAGGCTATTGCCAATGCAATTAAAAAGTTTACTCCTCTGTTTCTAAAGATTTTAGTAAGCTCCAAAATTCCAAATATTATTGCTAGGACAAATAAAAATGGAATCAAAGTTGTCTCTGATTGTAAAAACGGTATACCCGTGTCCATAATAATCACAGTTTCGATTCTAATGCTCTCCTCTGAGCTTCAAGATTTGCAATCTGCATTTCGATATATGCCTTAGCAGTTGGTTCTATACCTCTTTGCTCTTCGGCCCTAAGTGCTGCTATTTGTTTTTTAATCGAGTCTACTTCTTCTTGTATAGCCCTTTTCTCTGCTTCCTTAGCCTTACCTTTAGCAAGCGTTTTTCCAACTTCTCCCACCATTTTCATTCCTGCAGCTGTTGCTGATGGATGGAAAACTATGCTTACAAAAAATAGGAATAAAGCCATGCCTAAAGCAATGTAAATCCAACCTAAGAACCAAGTCACCAATTTACCATACCAACCTGCATAAACAACATAGATATAAGAAACTATGCCAACCAAATAGCTAAATCCCTTATGTTGACCAACAACTCTTTGAACTATACCAAAGGAAAATGCATATAAAAATAAGAATAAGATGACATGAGGTATTAAAAAAAGATAGACAGTTTGGTCTGATAGAGTTGAATACTTTGACAATGTCATTGAGTCTATCTTCAAGACTTCTGAAAAAATGAAACTTATTAAATCAGTTGCCATATCAAGAATATGCAAATTTGTATATTTAAATTATACCCAATAACGCTGTATTGATTTAAGTGATTTTGGTTGTTGGGCTTTAAGCTCTTTAATATCATTCTTTATTTTTAAAAGATCAAAATAAGCTTTTTTCTCTAAAAATTTCATTCCATTTACCTTTGTATTGAAATCATTTTTTCTAGTTTTATGATAAAATGCTAATTTATCTGATTCCCTTTCTAATTCGTTTTGTTTTTCCCATTCTCTACTTTTATAGTAATTTTCTAGCTCATCTGAATACTTTAAATTTTCTAAAAGATCTTTTGAATTTGGTATTCGAGTTCCTTCTTTAACCTCTTGAATAATTTTTTTAGCACTATCTTTTCCAGATTCAACTCCTACATTATATCCTCCTTTTAAAGCGCTTATCCAACCTAAACCATAGTTCCATATCAAACCTCTCAAATCCATTGTTTGATATAATTCAATTAAACTTGCCGGACCATGTGCTCCAGTTAATCCTTGTATCAATTGTCCAAATTCATTAACCTGTGTAAACATTCTAAAAGCATTATCAAAATCATCTTGCAAACCTGGCTGTTCTTTAGTAAATACACCCATTTTCTCTAATTGCTCTTGCATTGCCTTTGGAGTTTTAGCAAGATACATTGGAAGTTCTTCAGCACTTTCTTTTTTAATTTTAGAAATTTCTTTATCTAAAAATCTTAAATCTCCCTCAATTCCACCTATTCTTTGATGATGATCTTGTACATACTCTTCTACAGTAGCCATAGCTTTCACTAATATTTATTACTAAATAGTAAATATAAAAAACTATCGTTTTAGCTTAAAAACATCCAGTTCCTCGCAGATCTCAAGTATAGCCCATGCCCAGACTATAGCTTCAAAGGATTTTAGATAATTCTTATTTTTAAGAAAGTGTTTACTATCAGAGACGTAAGCCTTCATATTTTCCATCATTTCCTCTCCTTTCTTGCCATTAGTCTCTATCTTATCAATCAAAGGCTCTATTTTCTCAATCATTTTTATTGTTTCTTCTCTCATTGAAACAGCTCCAAAAAGTCTTTTTCCCTAAAGTGCAGTTTTCCAGGGATTATTAGAACTGCTGGCAAGTCAATTCTCTTGTTTAAGAAATCTTTAGCAATATTATAATAGATTTTTGATTCCTCTCCAGCTTTTGAGAAAACAACTATCTCATCAAAGTCTTTTATGAGCTTTGCCTTAAAAAGCATTTTCATGGCTTCGGAAACTGCCATATCTATGTTATTTTCCCTATCAATATCCAAAAGCAACAAAGTATGCAAACCTAGTTTTTTGTTGTTTTTCAATGTAGATTTAACGTTTTCTAGCTTTCCATTCATAGGAATGGTAGCTGTCTTGCCAAATTTGTATATTTGAAGGCCAGTCTCGCCAATAGCTGAAAAGATTGAAGCATTGTGGATTATTTTAACAGGGATTTTACTTCTTTTTGCCTCGTAAACTAGGTTTATATGCGTTGTAGCAACCAGCGGATCTCCTGGAACAAACAAAGCAACATCATTTTGTTTGGTCTTTTCTAGGAATACTTCCTGTTCCTCTTCCAAATCCTTCCTTTTTAATAGTTTGATATCTTTACCAACTAGTTCTTTTAGGCCTTCCAATGAACCGTTCCATATAGAAGTATATAGTTCACAGTAACAATCGCATTTCTTGGCTATTTCTATTGCCTTTATTGACAAATCTTTCTCATCGCTTAGACCTAAGCCTACTATGTAAAGCATAATTTAGATTATACCTAAACAAATAAATAAAACCATTAGATTTATCTACTACTAAAGAGTAATAACAATTAGTGATTATATGGTAAAAATAACGACTTTAGATCCCAATACTAGAATAATAACTCCCGAATGTAGATATCTCGGAAGAGGTTGTAGTGGTAGTTCAGATCCTACATATAGAGCTATTCATTGTCAGTATGGAAATGGTTGTGGATGTGATACTAAAGCTATGTTAGATAGTATCGCAGAAAAAACTAGAGAAATGCAAACCATAAATCATTTACAGTAATTATTTAAAACCAGATGAAAGTTTAATGACTTATAAAAACTAATAAATAAATCAATTATCTATGCGAATAGCCTATGACATCATTGGAAGCAAGGAAAAATCTATAGCTTTGTTAGGTGTAAATGTAAAAAATCCTAAGAAAGCAGCTAAAGAAATAATGAAAAGACACAAGGCTGTCAAGTCTGTTTTAAAAAAGCTTTCTGAAAGAAAAGACACATTCCGCCTTTATCCTTGCAAATTAATAGCAGGTAATAAAAATACTGAAGTCATTCACAAGGAATACGGATGCTTCTTTAAATTAGATCCTCAAAAAGCTTATTTCTCACCTCGTGAGTCGACTGAAAGACAGAGAGTCGCAGAAATTGTAAAACCAAGAGAAGAAGTATTAGTAATGTTTTCTGGTGTATGCCCTTATCCTATAACTATTGCTAAAAAACAGCCACTAGTGAGTAAGATTTATGCTGTTGAATTAAATCCTGCAGCTCACAAATATGCCTTGGAAAATGTTAAGCTAAATCGTTTAGAGAAGAAGATAATTCCAATTCTTAAAGACGTTAGAAAAGCAAAGGAAGTAGGAAAAGTTGATAGAATAATAATGCCTTTGGTTGAGAAAGCAATCGATTATTTAGACATAGCTTTTTCATATTCTAAAAAAGGAACCATAATCCATTTGTATGGTTTGTCCAAAGAAGCCAAGTTCAAAGACTTGGAGGAAAAGATTAAAGAAATAGCAAAAAAATGCAAGGTAAAATATAAAATTGTTGGCAGACAAGACGTTCTGCCCTATGCACCTCGAATTGAAAAGGTTAGGATTGATATTAAGGTAATATAATTATTGATTTGGTTTTTGCCTATATTTTTCATTACTGTGTTTCTCACAGTATTCTTTCTTTTCTGGGTTGCATCCTACACTACAACCTCTTTTACCAACTCTATCTATCTTAGAAAATGTGCAATAAATCGGCCTACAAACATCAGATGGAAGTTTATTAATTCCCAAAAGCTCGTCAAATAATCTTTTTCTTTCTGTATCCTCACCTATGAAATCACTTAATTTTATTATCAATGGAAAAAGATTTAAACTCATCGATACCTGCTTATTTTCAAGTCAAAAACAACATGCCAAATTTTTGGAGCATATGACTTTACTTTAATCATATTTATTATTTTTATTTTACAATTGTTTTTCTTTCCGATTTCAACAATTTTTTCCTTTATTTTCTCTATATCTTCGATTTTTACTGTTCTATGAAGATGAATAAAAGCATTTGCCTTAGCAATTTTCAAAGCATAAAGCAGAAATTTCTCAGTATTAAATAAATAGCCCATTATTATTCTGTCTGCACTGTTTTCCAATAGATTGGAAAATTTTCTACAGTCACCTTGCAAAATTTCTATCTTGTTCTCAACATTATTCATCCAAATATTCTTTCTTAAGTATTCTATTGCTTCTGGATTAATGTCTATTGCATAAATCTTCTTAGGCTTTGAGTATTTCGCTATAAATATCGAGAAATAGCCGATGCCGGCAAACATGTCAACTATCGTTTCGTTCAGTTTAACCAGTTTTACTAGTCGTAGTCTCTCCTCTTTGTTTCCTTGAGACCACATTAATTTTGAGACATCTATTAAAAATTGACAGCCATGTTCTTTATGCAAAGTCTGAGTATTTTTGCAACCTGCTATTATTTCTATTTTAGGTTTTCTTTCAACGCCTCCGATGTCTTTCATCAAACAGACAGTATGAACATAAGGAAATAACTCTAAGACAGTTTTTCCTATTATTTTTTTATGCCTTATGAGTTTTGGCTTTAGCTTTATCAGAAGAATCTTACCAATTATTTGATAGCCATGTGGTAAAGCATCTGATTCCTTTTCATTGAGTTTTAGTTTAGACCTTAGTTTTGTATAAAAACTCATAGAATCTAATTTGTTTCAAGAAAATAAAAAAGAAAAGGGAAGGTTATAAAAAAGATTATGTCACTAGAATTTTGTTGAACCTGTTCTCCAGATCGCTTCTAAAGCAACTATTACTGCTGCTGGCAATACCAATGTTGCTATGTAACCAACAATAGAAGCTAAGTATGTTCCTATTGGTGGTATTATTTCTCTTAATATTGCTCCTGAACCGCCAGCTGCTGTCAAAGCTACAACTGCCAGTAAGAATATTTGTGTGTCTGTTCTATCAATTGTTCCCATCCCTGCAGCTCCTAGTAAACCGATTACAAAACCGAAAATAACTAGTAAGCTGTGTATCGTTGTTATATAATCCGTCAAAGATGCCTCAAATATTCCTGCTATTATTGATATTATAATTCCTAGCAAGAATAGATAGCCACTAAGTTTTACCCAACCTGCTGATTTCTTTGCCATTTGTTTCACCTATACTTCTTTTGGAAAACCCATTCTTAAAACTTTCTATAATAAAGCATTATAGACGACATATAACGATTATTCTTCAGAGAAAATTTTAGTTTCAAACTTGTAAATCTTGGTTAAAGGGTCTAACCAAATATCAGAAGTAAGCCCTGCCTTATAGCATAGGTTCTCCAAATATTGCTCGCAGTTCCATTTTTGCTCAACAGGAACCTGCGGAAGGAATAATCCTCCAGAAGAACCATTAATAAGAATCAAACCATGCTTTCCTATCTTTATTTCTTTGAGATATTCTTTCGAATTTTTTACTTTTATTAGTTCTGGCTTCGTTAGAACAGAAACTTCAATGAAAATGTCCTTTAACTCTTCCTTGGACAAGGGAGGAAATCTAGGATCCTCACAAGCTTCGCAAGCAGCTTCTATTATACCTTCTATCAAAGGTTGTTGTGGATATGGAAGGCCTATGCAGCCCCTTAATTCCTTAGGGGTTTTGTAGATTGTTACAAAAACCCCTCTCTTTCCTTCTAGTTCCTTCGGATATTCCTTAGGAACAGGAATCCTCTTTCCTGTCTTAACATAATTCTCTATTGCTTCTCTTGCTAATTTTAAGACAAAATCCTTCATACGAAAGTATTAATTATTCGAACTATTTATTAATACCATGGATTTTGAAAATGAGAAAGCAAGGTTGCTTTTCTTAAGATACGCATTACCATGTGTAGAGACCTTGATTAAAAGAGGAATTGTATCAAAAGATTACATAAGGAAACTAATGAAAAACGTCTCCTTTAATGAAAAGATACCAAAGGACTCTGAAAGAATTTTTAAGACTGCCATCCTAATGTGTATAAAAATAGCAAAAAAGCTTGAAAAAAAGTCTATAGATGAAATTGCCATAAGAAAATACTTTTTGTTTGAACACGACAAAATCGTAGATAAAAGATACAAAATTTTCAGAGATTTTGACTCATTAGCATGTATGACATACCCTGGAAGAATTCTAAACCTGAAAAACAGAAGAGCACTTGTCCAAACTACAATAGGAAAGAAAAAATACAAAACAAACTTTATTCAAAATCTAAAGACAGGAGACAACGTCGTGGTCCATAGAAATTTTGTTGTAGAGAAGATAAATGAAAATCTAGCCAAAAGGCTTTGGAAATTAAAGAAAAGTTATTTTAAATCAAATAAGGTATAAGATAATATGAACAAAGAGACCAGCGGAACTATTTTTGCAATAACTGCCGCAATAATAAGCGGATTCTCAATCCCACTAAACAAGATTTTTGTGGTTAATTTCGATCCTTTGGTCTTCACTGCCCTTAGGTCTCTTGTAATAGGAATAGCATTTTTTGTGATAGTTTATTTTAGTCGTGGGCATGTTAAGATAAAGACAGATGCAAAGCAATTAGCCATGATAGCGATAATAGGTGGGGCAGTCGCATTTTTGTTGTTCTTTACAGGTTTGAAATTAACAACAGCTGGAAGAGGAGCCTTCTTGAATAAGACTTTGCCTTTATATGCTGTCTTGCTAGCTTTTATCTTCCTAAAGGAAAAAATATCTAAAAAACACTTCTACAGCCTTTTGATAATGTTTTTGGGAACAGTTGCAATATTCTTTTCTGAAATAATTCCAACTCAACTTTGGCTAAACCCTTCATTAGGAGATTTTCTAGTCGTCATCGCAACTATCCTATGGGCATTTGAAGCTGTAATAGCAAGAAAAGCCATGGTTAAAGGCGAGAACAACTTTTTTGTTTCTTTTGTAAGAATGTTTTTTGGAGGCGTCATACTCTTCGCATTTGCGATATTAATTGGAAAGTATGACATAATCTTGAGCTTAAGCGCTCAGCAGCTATTCAATATAGGTATTTCCACAGTAATTTTATTTGGCTATGTTTTCTTCTGGTACTGGAGCCTAAAGCTCATAAACGTTTCAAAAGCATCAACTCTGCTTTTAATATCTCCTGTTATTTCTCTTCTTATTGGAATGATCGTTTTGAGAGAACCTGCTCCTCTTATACAAATAGCAGGCTCTGCTTTGATTTTAATAGGAGCATATATTGTTTCCAGTGTTAAGAGTGAATTCCAAAATATTTGATATTATGAGAACAATTTATGTTTTCGGGAATCCTTTGGTAAGAGAGGATAGCCTACCTCTGAAGTTAATTGTTAAGTTAAGAAAAGAATTTCCTTCTTTGGAGTTCAAAGAATTTGACACAGTCGAAGATTTGGAAATTGAAAAGGAATTAAATATAATAGATTCTGTTAAAGGGATAAAGAAAGTCGAGTTGATAGAAGATGTAGACAGTATTGTAACAGAAAAAATCTATTCTATGCATGATTTTGACTTGGGATACAACCTAAAGCTTTTGAAGAAAATGAAAATGATTGATAAGGTTAGAATATTTGGAATTCCTATGAAAATTAATGAAAAAGAAGCTTTTGAACAGTTGAGTAAAATCATCAGAAAATTCGAAGCTTAAAATGCGCATTTTATATCTTATGAATTAACCGATGCGTCAGTTCAAATCAGGCCCCCTGCATTAACCTTTCAGTGCGGTTCTCGCACTAGCTTTAAAATTAATAATTATTTAAATTCTAATCTTCAAATTCTAAGAAGTGAAAATAATTAACGATTTTTAATATATTTTTTAAATTCTTTTATTATTTTAGTTTGTTCGCTTTCCCAATTTTCAATTAATTTTAGCAATTTTACTGGTTCTATTACTTTATATATTATAACCTTTTTGTCTATTTTTTCTATTATACTTTTTTCTACAAGTTTCTCTAAAAGGGGATAAAGCGGAGTTCTTGTAATTTTGGTTTCCTTAGCTAACTCGCTTACCTTAGCTTGCTTCTTATTTAACAGTTTTAAACAGACTTCAGCCTCTAAATTAGTTAGACCAATGAGAGCCAAACCTTCCTTTATTTTATCCATAACAATCATGACTATAAAAGAAATAAATACTTATGTTAATTTATAAAGGTTTCATTTAAAATTAAACGCTAGTTATCTCAAAAACACAATTTTCATTAATATTGTTTTTGCATTTCATTTCTTTTCCTGAAAACTTGTAAAAGTTATAATTTAAAGCTTTTGATACTAACCCAGAAATAAAACCTATTAAAAAATAACATTTGACTTTTGAAGCCTTGTTTTTTTCACAGAAAGCACAATTCTTTATCTTTATTAGAACTTTATTCTTTTTTATTGTCACATCTTCAATATTGCCTATTGATAGTTTTTTCAAATTATTTTTTAACATTTTTTTAACTTCTTCCAAGCTTTCATACTTCCTTTTAACTCCTTTCAAATGTTCATAGCCGGCAAACTTCCCGGAGAAATAAAGAATATCGTCTGCATTTACCTGGGTTTCTATTACAGC
>CAZYZB010000029.1:8584-10267 GCA_964651405.1 uncultured archaeon | reverse complement strand
TAAGTTTAATAACATCATCATCACCAACATCATCTGCCTTACTAAGAACTTTACCTGTAACTTCTTGTAAAGGGCCTTTAAATTCATCAAAATTATCTATTACCTCTTGTCTAAATTCATCGCGGTGAAGCATCGCATAATTTTTAATGATTCCTATTTCTTGAGATGTATCATAAAATCCTAAGGTTTCTTTATGATTAAACCAATCGTTAAAACTATCCTTAATACCACTTATCGGCTTTTTAATTTTATCATCATAAAATCCCTTTATTTTGTCAATTGATTTTTTAAACCAAGTATTTTGCCACCAGTTTTTAACTGAATATTTAAACGGTCGCCATTTCTCAATTTTAAATCTTTCGAAAGCTGATCCCCATCTAGAAGGAATATGATATAAGCCTTTATACATATCAGAGGCTTCACCTGTATTTTCAATAAAGAGTTGCATAAACTTTCTATATTCTTGCTTAACCACATACTGACCATTGCCACTTATATCATAAATTTTTATAGGAATCCATTTGTTGGTTGAAGAATCAAGATATCCATCTACTACACCAGCTCTTACTAAAGCCTCTTCCTCGCTTAAAAATTCATTTTTAATATAATACTTAACTTTATCTACAAGACCTGTTAATTCATCAGGATAATATTTTTTGTTCAACTTATCTTCAATTCTTTCTTGAAGAGTAGTTTGGGTTGATGAAGAGAAATGATTTCTTAAATAATTTTTAACAGCATTATAGTGCTTGTTATTATCAAGCCATCTCTTTATTCTAGAAGCGTCAAACCATCTTTGAATTTTAAGTTTGAAAAGTGACCAACCTCCGTTCCAAAGTGCTTTAGCGCCTTTTACTACGTATTTACCAACTATAGAACCAAACTTAAGCCCGTATTTCATGACTCCATAATTTATCAATGACTCTGGAGCGCCTCCACTAAAAGGCTGAGACTCGCTCCAAGCATATCCTGCTTCTGGAAAAGTCTCATAGGTTAGTATGTATGTCGGGCTTTGTGCTGAGAAAAGAGCTGACATTGTGTTCATTTTATTTTTTTCACAAAGCCTAATCGGGACAATAGTGTAATAGTCTGTGCTTTCATCTGGAGGAGCCTTGCTTGAATCTTCCCACGGAAGAACGTCTTGCCCTAGAGCAACCTTATTTATCGCATTTGTAAGTTCTACTGCAGTAGTATTTGAAAGTTTATCACATTCTGTGCTTCCAAAGACGCTAAAGAATAAGTAGATTATTCCTATGAGTATTACTAATGCTATCACAGTGTACAAAGCTTGTTCAATTGAAGTCATTCAAGCACCTATGATTGGCAGAAGCAAAAACTGTTAAGTTGATCTGTAGTAGTTATACCAACTTGAGCCATCAAATCGCTAATTTGCACAGTTGTAGTACTCCATGAAACTTTGCATTGAGCTGAAGTATCACCATCGCATTTATAAACGCTTCTATCGCCACAACAATTTCTTAAAGCTTCTCTAGCTGAGATGGCATCAACTGTACCTTTAGAATTAAGTATGAACAAGATAAAACATACTAAAACAATAATTCCTAATATTATCAATATGATGGTTGATGTCGTTAGTTCAGCACCTTTCATTTTATCATCCTCTTTTATACGGTCGTTGTTTTTGGACACGCCATGCAAAATTCTTTGCATTTATCACAAGTT
>CAZYZB010000029.1:0-8484 GCA_964651405.1 uncultured archaeon | reverse complement strand
TGCTAAGCTTGGAGTTGTTCCACCTTCAGCAGGTATAGTCAAGCTATAAGCAGAACCACAACTACATGAGTTTCGTTCCCAATCACGGCAAAGCTCTGTTATATATTGCATCTCTGAGATATTTCCTCTCGCAGGAAGTATAGCACTGAAAACAAGTAATACTGCGCAAAGAATTAATGCTACAAATAATACAATCCTTATTGGTGAGTCTGTTTTTAAATCACCTTTCATGTATCTATTTTACTTAAACTGATTATTAAAGTTTTATATATTAAAAAAATTTAATAGAGTTTATGAAAGCAGACATGAAAGTTTCACAAAAACTAGTTGTAATGGTTATTCTCGCAATTATAACTGTGGCATTCATGACTGGCATATTTACAGCAAAGACACAACCAATGGGTTATACTCCTCCTAAAGAAAAGGTTGAATGCCAAGATAGCTCAGACTGTTTAGATGGTCAAACCTGCATAAGCATAAACGACCAATCAAACTTTTGTGGTTGCTTTGACGATACAGATTGCCAAGGAACAAAATGCATTAATATGAGGTGTGGTAGTTGAAGGCTGTCACAGCAATGGTACTTGCCATAGTAAGAGCCTTGTTGCTCCTCGCGGTATTACTTTTAATTTTATCTGCTATTTTTGGACCTATTATCTGGAAACAAATACATGACATATGGAATATGTTTGCTTTGCCTTTATAATTTATTAGAAATTAATTATCCGTAATCATAACGACCTGCTGAAACAAGCATCCTTTAAAAATATGGATTTGGACTATCTATTAATTACACACTTACAAGGTAAATCGCAACCCCTATTTCCACCACAATCAAAATCATTCGCACATGTAGCTCCACACTCGCCTGTATGTGTGTTGCTATCATATTCACACCAATAATGACATGTTCCAGTACCTATGCATCTATCTGGACCGCCGCTCCACTCTTGACCGCTACATTCTGTACACCACACACAACGTGACGAAGGACAGGTTGCTTGATTATAAGTTGAACATGGTGGTGGACAATCGCTTGGACAATTAACATAATCTTCTCCAACATCACAGTTACCGTCGCCACAAAAAGCAGGCAAACCAGTTCTTCCTGATCCAGCACTGCAGAATGTTATTGTTGGATATAAAGAAATTATTAAAGGACTGGTTGAACTTGGTTTAATATACTTGAATGCCACTCTAATTTTTAGTTTCTCAGTACAGTTATTATTTGGACAATTTCCAATTAGAACTCTTGCATTTCCACTTTTTACAGAATTAGTTACATCTGAATTCCAACAATCCTCATTAAAGCCAGGTCCTCCAGATATTTCAGTCCAACTTGCACCATAAATACCGTTATTATTTCTTAACCACTTCAAGCCAGTAGAAGAGCTATCGTACAAGAATTTGTTAGTTTCCCAAAGCCTAAATCCTGTTTTAATAGCTGAATTTATTTCTTCAATATCATAGGGTTTGTTTAAGTTAAACTCAAAATAATTATATAAAATAATTTCTTTGTTTCCATCGTTTATGGTAGTATAAACGTTACTAGGATTAAAATTAGTGAAAAAATCGCTTAAAGCTAAAATACCATCATCCTCGCTTTCTGCGAACGCATCTTGCGAGCAAACGTACAAATCAAATTTACATTCTCTTAAGAAGTCTGTATCAAGTCTTCCAAGCTGTATTTTTAAATTACTTCTTTGAGCGCTATTTCCGCCAGCGGGCATTGATGGATCGCAAAAAACCTTTATTGATGAATTTGAATTTCCATCCCAAAGATTCCAAGAAGAATTTAAATTATCAGAATTATAAGCCCACCAAGGTCTATCTTCAAGATATGACTCTATATTTGTATTGAAATTACAATTTGAATATCTAAGTTCATTAGTCCATTCTAAGTTACTCCCAATATCATTGGCATAAAAAGTAGCATATATAAATTGAGGGCTTACACCACTAGGACCTGACACTTTTACTCCTTTTATAGGATATTTTTCTGGTTCATTTTTCCAATCAAAATCATGATACTCATACACACCTGGAATCAAGGATAACACTGTCTCTGTAGCTTTATCTGGAATATCCACAAACTCTTCATAACCAAAACCAGTTGAATCAGTTTTTATTTTTCCCAAGCTGGCAGAATAACCGGTAAACCCTCTAATATATTCATCATAACGCAGAACATCGGGATATTTTCCTATACCAACACTATACTCTTTATTAGGAGTTCCATTTATTGCTACATAAATTCTGTAATGCGGAAAAGCATCCTTATTTTTTTTATAAAAAGGCATTAAACTTAAACTATCTTCTTGTGCTGTATCGCTTCCTTCAGAATGCAATGTATATTTAATATAGAAATCACTTGGTCTTTCAAAATCGTAATAAGAAATAGATGTGTTGTTAAAGTAGCATAATTCCTTTGAAAAATTATTTCCTATGTTAATTTTTATTGATTCGCTTCTGCAAGTTTTTAGAATATTTTTGAATGCAACTACATCAAACGATGTGCTCTCATTAAATGGTGTTTGCTCTATTAAACAACCATGCAATTCTTTATAGCTTTTATCCGCATAATGCTCATAGATACAAGCTTTCAATTTTTTACATATCTGAAGTTCTTCACCCGTATCGTCGCATAAGGTGCAATTTTCATTTAAAAGTCCAGTAGTATTAGTGCAGCCCCAACAATTCTTAAATCTATTAGGTTGTACCACTTCATTACAAGTGTTGCATGAAGAACAATTGTAAATGTCAGTTCCTGGAATTGTGTTAGTCCTCAAGTTAATTCCAGTACAAGAAGAACAACCTTTACAATATACAATTTCAACAGGTTTTTCTAAAAACTTGGTAATGTTGCCAACACCAACTCCTCTTTCAAGAATCATTCCTTCGTAATTTAACTCATAATTTTCATATTCTTGTGCAATTGACCAATCTATTGGTTGAGAAATATCTTCTGTACCTGGTGATGGAGAAGATAGTTGTTTCATGAAATTAAAAAGGAAGGCACCAGCAATAGTAATAATAAGTATCGATAGAGCAATTACAAGTATTACTGTCCTACTTAAAAGATGATATTCTTGGGTAAGTGGCATATACTAAGTTTTTGTTTATCTTATTATATAAATTTATTAAATTACCAGAAGACTATCCTACATACCTGCATAGTACAAGGGCTTTTCTCTTTTGTTCACTATCATCAGTCCAAAACCATGGATCTGCTCCTGTGTCACGTGCATAAACATAACAGCTACCGCCTGTCATGTTTAAATTTACATTCTCTATTGCATCTTCCATCCAACTATCTATATTTGAATGGTCTGTTTTACTGAAGACAGAAACAGGAGAGTAGTATTCAGGACACCAGTAACTAAACTTCTCTACATTATTATCATTTTTTTCTACAAATTCTCCATAATAAGGACCGCTATATTGAACATCAGAACAGACTATTCCAAGAGTTACATAAAATGCATAAGTTAGCACAAAATCAAGCCTATCAGTAGTTTTCCAAGTTGCTTTACACTTGCCGTCAGTATCTAAATAAAGATCTATTAAAAATTGTCCATCATCTGTATCAACGTCTGGTGTTTTTGCTAAACAAGCAACAGGATATTTGAAAGTTGGACAAGTCTTACTCTCTACACTCAAATACCAAGCATATTCTCCAATACGATTGTCAGGATTTGGTATGGTAACATCTGGAGTATACCAATCTATTGGATATTTAATTGTTGTTACTCTTGAACTTGTCCAGGTTATTCCCCAAATAATTGTTGTTGGTTTATTAGAGCATAAAACACAGACACTTCTATTTTGTTCGTTATCGGTTAGAACGTCTCTACCTCTAACTGAGCAGTGATCTCCATCTATGGTTATTCTGTTAATAACATCCTCACCCCAGAGTCCTTCATCATTTGAATAAAGAGGATAGGCACTTTCAGAAGTACATGACGTAGGATATTTGTAAATTCCATCACAAGATGGGCTTTCAAAATCAGCAGTGCGATTATCGCCACCATAATTAATTGACTTAAAAACACTGCATCTAAAATCATAAACTGCAGAGCAAGTACAATCTGAGTTACAGCCACCTGGACAGTTTGCATCCTGCATCGGTGGACCTCTATCGCACTCTTCTCCTTTTTCTAGAATGCCATTACCACATCTGCTCTCTGAATCTATATCTCTGCTAGTGCATTCAACATCTTTAGGCATTCCTCCGCATCCGTTCCAATCACATGTTCCATCGCCATCATTATCTATTCCATCATCGCATTGTCTTAGGTGAGGTTGCAAAGTTATCAACGGAGTAACAAATATCTTGTTTTTAGCTAATTCACTGGAATTAGTTACAAATGTAAAGAATGTCACCTCCATGTCAACTAATGGAAATGTTGAATTGTAAATAGGATAGCTGGAATTATAATAAATATATTTATAATAAGGAATTTCTGAAAGAGCATCGATAGGCGGCGTATCATTTAATTTCCATGGAATATTATCATTTATTAACACAGAAACATTGTTAAGGTAACAGTCGTTATAGCTTGGATACATGTTGCTGAAATAGCAAAAGAAATTTACAGTCTCATTATAAATGGAGTTCAAAGTGAAATAATCTCTCAAGCCTGCTACAATAGCCTTTGAAATATGAGACACGTCAGCTTCACTAACGTTTAAATCAGCTGTGAATTTCTTATCATATTTTATGCCTGTAACATTGACCCAGGTAGAGCCATACAAAAATTTCCATGAGTCTGCAGGAGTTGTTAAAAACGTGTATTTTGATTCATTAAAGTAAGCAAAAGTCCTATAGAAGTCAAGTATCGTGTCATTATCTGCTTTTGCTATAGCTTCTTGCGCACATAAATAGATATTATAAGAGCAGTCATTATTGATACCCTCATTCCAAGAAACACCAGGAATAACTATCTTCACATTAATAGGTATGTCCTCCTCAGGAGTTTTAGGAGTTGTTGATCTTACTATTGGAGTGAAAATTTCAGGGTCACTGCTATATATTAATTGAGTGCCTGATACAGCTTGTAAAGGCATGATCTTTTCAACGCCGCAATCATTGAAAAAAATTCCTTTATTCTCACCGCTTATACTTTTAGAGCACGTTTTGCCAAAATTGCCACTTATTGTTGTCATATCAAGCACATTTACAATACCGTCGTTGTTAAAGTCGCATGGTGGCCAATTTTGAAGCATATAAGGAGTACATAAGTTTACATCAACCATATCAACAACACAGTCCCCGCTCACATCTCCTAGAATAGATATTGAAAATAATTCTAAGAGGTCAGACGGCGGTGAATATGCAGTATCATCGCTAATGAAATAATTTTGTATAAAATTGATTTTTGAATCATCATACCTACAAATTTTCTGCTGTACGTTTTCAGGTAAAAGATTTTTAAGGTCTTCATTAATGCAGTGAGACAAAATATTTGAAATTACTGTGTTTAAGAAATATCCATTTTTCCAAGGAATTGAGATCATTTCTTCAATCTCACATGGATCTCCCTCAAAGTTAGCTACACATTCCTTAATCTTGTTACATAGTTCATAATCATGTTTAGTTTTACAGTCTGTAGAGAAAGTAGCCGGATTTTTAGTGCAAGCGTCACATACTTTCTCATTAGGCATTTGGCAATCATAGCAAGAATAGCATTTATTACTATTAGAATCGCATTGATAGCATTCGTCGCATGCCAAACCGTTTTCATAAGCAAGTGTTTTATTTGCCATGTTACAAGATGAACAGACAGAACAGCTATCGGCTAGTTCTTGATTAAATCCGCTGCAGCCACTGCACTTAATGCACTCATAAAGCTCTTCATATTCATTAGACCCATCGCCATTGTCATCCGAAAATTCACAACTCAAGCAGTTACCACATGTATTATCTTTTTCATTGCACAAGTCACACCTTAAGCAATTCACAGAATTGGAAAAATTAGATAGTTTAGAGCAATTCTCACAACTGGCAGCATTTGAGCAAAATTCCCAACCTAATCCAGATTTAGCAGAGAAGTAATCATCCCTTTGGCTTTCGCTAGCAGTCTCAGAAGCATCATACATTAAATAATCTTCATCAATTCTTACCTCATAAGAAAGGTTTTCTTGGCATAAACCATTTATGCAACTTAAGCCAGTATCGCACCAATTTCTTGGTGAGCAGCATTCTTGATTTACTCTTCCGCAATTAGCGCCACCTGGATAAAAAAACTTAGATATTCCTTCGGCTATTGGTGCATAGTATGCGATGCCTAAAAAGGCAATGATTAGAGTCATAATAAATACAAGAAGTAAATTTAAAGTAAGCGCTTTCATATGTTGAATTTTTATTTTGCTATAATATAAAATTAACTAAAATCACAATGCTATTCCGCCGCAACCAACATAGCCTGCTAAAACAGAACCACTAAAAGGAAGATACCAAACCATTGCACATACTATGGACTTGAACAATGTACCGCCTGTAACAACATCTAAAATAATAACTGTTATCACTATTGCCAGTATTCCTATTATTATATAAATCACGTTGCTGTACGTTTCTTCTTCTAGTGCAGTTTCCATGTTTTATACCTCTAACGTGGAGCATTAATATTACATATAACATCTGAAGGTCTAAAAATACCAAGTCCTAAAAAATCAATGCCACTAGATGCCACGGCTGCTTTGCATCCTATGTTTGAGCTTCCTGAAGTAAAGATTATATTGGTTAAACTAAAAAATATGACTGTAGCCAAAAGAACACCGATTATTACAGCTATAATAATCTGAGGTGTGACTACCATTTATTTAATCCCTCCTCCCATACCTAAAAGAAATGCTATAGTTTCTCCAATCCTGATTAAAGTTGGTAAATTTCCAAGCAAGTTACTTCTTATTCCTACGAATAGCATTACCAAAATTATTACAGCTAAGAATATCAATATCCATATAGGATGTATTACTGCTTCTGTTTCGTCTGATTCACCTGGCATTTTTATCATCTGTTTTTCATAACTTTCATATATAATCATTTATTGTGTATTAGTATATCATTTTCTCCGAAATAGTTGTGAGTTTCTGTTTGAATATTATAAACTTTTCCGTTATATTGTTTTGTAACTTTAGAAAGCTCTGTAACAGGTTTAAAGTCTTTATGATCATCTAGATAAACTAAATGGTTTCCAGTAAACCAATAACCCTTGTAAAGGTATAGTGTAAATTCACCTTCATGAATAGACTTTTCTGTTACTTTGGTTGGAACCTTTTTATCATCCTCATATCCAATTACATAATCTCCTTCTTTTAAGTCTTCAATTGATTTGAAGCCTTCTGGTGTTAATATCAAGCTACCTTGTTCTAGGCAACAAGATGTTGGAACACAACTACAGAGAGACCAATCCCATCTTTCGCAAACTTCGCATTTTTGAGAGGTCAAACAACTTTTTGAAGGACCAATATCTGATTTACATCCTGTAGAAAGTTTAGTAACGTTACAACAACGTCCATTAGCAACTTTCACTCCCCACTCAGTTCCTGATGCGCTTGTAAGACAACATAAATTTTTATTTTGGTCAAAACAGGCATCATCATGACCGCAAAAAACTTCATAACGGTTTGTACCTGTATAAACATATCCGCACACAACACCACCATAGTTCCTATCTGCAGTATATTCAGCTGGATTGCACTCTTCTACACATACTTGTGTCAAACCTCCCATGATTACAACTGTCGCTACTGTAACTGTCACCATCATCAATATTCCAACTATAGTTGCAAATGCTGTCTTTATCTCCATGCTTTAGCCTCATACGGTCATAGTATTGTCATTACATAGCGCTACTATGGTATGTATTACCTTTTTATCATTAAATGTTTGACCTGTCTTGTACCATACTACTCTTATTTTTATTTTGTTTTTAAATTTATGAGTTTCAACTCCATGATCAACATATCCTCTAACATAAATTTTACAAGTGCTAGGCTCTTGATCTATTGAATGATCCCAACAATCATTATTATAAAAATCTATATCGCTGTTTGGCCTAACTGCACTACAATTTGTAGGTAAATTTCTACCTATTTGATAAAATTCATCAACATAACTAAAATTCTTTAGACCTTCTCTCAACATGCTTATTAAGTTGCTATCATGACCAAGAGTCCCATCACCATATTCATTCCCTTTTAAGTCTAATATAAAATAATTATAAATTATTTTGTTGTTATCTGTTTCATTTAAAAACAAAGGATCAAAATTTCTAAATAATTTATATATCATAACATCAGGTGAATCTGTATTTTTTATTTCTAAAGGTCTATGAGGAGTTGTCTCCACAATCTCTTCCGGTTCTTCTGTTGTGTTTGAAACTAAACCAGTGGCCGTTCCTGCATGAGCAAGAATTTGAGAAAAATAACTAATGCCGAGTAAGAGAAGCAGACCTATTAAAAAAACCTGAAAAACGA
>CAZYZB010000028.1:0-10578 GCA_964651405.1 uncultured archaeon | reverse complement strand
TAAAACTTCTTCCATATAAGTTCTAATGTAAGTGAAAATAAGAAGTTTAATTATAATTAACTATTATCTGTTATTCCATCCATCATTAACTGTTTCTGTTAATCTATCAAACCACATTAAAAATTTGCCTAATCTTGAAGCTTTTGCATACTTTTGTTCTCTTAAGTTTTCTTTTGCACGTTTTTTCTCTTCTTCTGCTCTTTTTTGTTCACTATACAGTTGAACAGATAAGTCTCGAATAGCAATATTTTTTGGATCAGAATTATATGCATCAAAGTTTAAAGAGTCGACACTTCTATTACGACATTCTCTACAGTTTTTAGGTTCATCATTTTTTTCTATTATTGGACTTTCATATATCTTTCTCAATTCTCTTCTGCCAACATCACATACATCTGGATTAACTTCAACATAAATTTCTCTTCTGCCATCCTCATAAAAGACGTTATACATCATTTTGGAATTATTAGTCAACCCTGAGTGTGTTTCTTCAACCCTTGCAATTATTTCTCCATGTGACCCACGAATAAATTTTGTAATCTTAACCACCTAATAATTATTAAATTAGAAAGACTTAATTATCTTTGCATATATACGATGTTAAACGAAATCTGGAGTAGAGTGTTTACTCGTAACTTGTATGACCTAATTTTCATATAACCTGTGGAAAGTTAGACTTTTATTTACAAAAATTTCAAGACTTCTTCCATATAAGTTCCATTGTGAGTGAAAATAAGAAGTTTAAAGAATTAATTTAACTTGGTTGTGTTATATTAAAAGAACTTACAGAGACTGCTAAGCTGTTTTCATAGTTTGCTATTGCTTCAATAACATAGATGCCGGGCTTTGTATTAGACGGTATTAAAATTTCTCTATTGAACGTCAAAGTTCTGTTGATTATAATATGTTCATCATTCTTGGCTATCAAATTGCTACTATCAACAGACTTCATAGTATAATTAATTGAGGTATTAATGCTTCTTGTACTGTTATTTAAGTTATAAATAGTAACAACGTACTCCAAATATTCACCAGGATTAACGTTCTTTGTCAGGGAGTCTACTTTTATATCAAAGCTTTTTGTCTTGATTAGAGATTGATTTAGAACAGTTTGATTTGTTGAATTTAAAGAGCTATTTTCCTGTACAGATTCGGACGCCGCACAACCACAAACTCTTTTACATTCTGAATCGGTATTTATTTTAAAGTCATTTTTACATAATTCAAAAAAAGTATCCTTATTGTTTATCACCCCATCTTTATTAGCATCATAATTTACTGAAATAGAATCAGTTGATGTGTTGCATGATGGTCTTTGTCTAATTAATTTAGTACAAGCGTCATTTTTCGCTATCTCAATTTTGCTTGCGCAACAGGATGGACTAAAGCCGACAAAGTATGCGTAAGCAATAACTACAATAGCTATTACTAAAATTACTGCTGAATCTATAATCTTCCTTTGCATATTACTTATTTAGAAAGCCTAAATATTAAACTTTTTATTTACACATACCTTAAAACTTCTTCCATAGAAGATTCATTTTTATTCAGCAACATTAATTGCCTTTGCCAATGCTTTTGCAGGCAAGGGCTTTTTGAATTTTATCTTTAAAGTTCCCTTTCTCCCATGAAGTCCTGAGACATAGCCCTCATATTTAATGCCGTTTTCATCTGTCCAAACAGCTTTTTTTCCGATGAACTTTCCAGCCTCTCTCTTGGACTTTATTCCAGGTACGTCTACAAGAATCTCCTTTGTATATGCAATATGATAATTTACAATAATTCCTTTTGGGTCTAACATAGCAGTCACTTTACCAAGCGTGTTATTAAGATTAGATGCTCTAAGATATATTAATAAGATATATTAATATTGTCGTATATTTTTTACCACCTCTAAGTAAACATATAAAGCTTATTTTTTAAAATATTATTATGGAGAAACCAAAGGTAGGTAAAATTGAAAAATTAATAATAGGTTCTACTTACAGAACATTACAAAGATTGAATCCACTTACCTATATTTACGAGCCCAAAATTACAAAAGAAACAAAAGAATGTTGTGATAAAAACTGCATACTTATGGATGGCCATTTTCATGATTTCTTTTCTGATGGAGATTCTTCACCAGAGCATATGACTGAGGTTTCTTACAGAAGAGGAATAAGAGTGATCTCAGGCAGTAATCATAACACCCTAGAACATTGGAATTACTACAAAGAAATTGAAAAAAAGTATCCTGATTTAGTTTACATACCTGGAATAGAGATTGAAACAAAAGAAGGTGATTTAGTAGCATGGTTCCCAAGCTATAGATGTAAAGATTTTAAAGTTGTTAAAGATTTAACTATTGCAAAAAATTTTTCAGCAAAAGAAGCAATAGCTAAAGTGCATAAAGCTGGCGGTGTTATAATAGCACCACATCCCAACAAATATAGAGGTATAGGATTAAGAAATGTATATTTATTAAAAGACATTCTTGATGGTGTTGAAGAAATAAATGCAGAAGCTGGTGAATACAACTCACTTGGAAAAAAACTTGGCTTACCTTCATTTGGAAATTCTGATGCGCACTCAAAAATTAACGTAGGATCAGCATTCTCAAAATTACCTAAAGAATATTTTAAAGACCTTTTTGATGAAAACGGTAATATAACAAATAAAGATGAATTTCGATGTAGGGTTATGGATTTAGTAAAAGATGATAAAGTAATAATGAGAGGAATGGATTCTTCACCAAGAATAATCCCCTGTCTAGCAGTCAAGTCTTCATTTGAAGAAAACATTGCAAAAACAACTTATGCTAACCCATTTTCACTATGGTTAAAAGGAATTGAATACTTTTTTGATAAATCTAAGGCAGTTGCTAAAAGACTATCAACATGCTTGGAAAAAGAATAACCACTTTAATAATTTAATTTATCATGCCTTTTATGTAATTTTTCTAGCATACTTTTTGCTTGTTGAGTTGGATCTACTTTAAGTTCTTCTTCAACCACTGCTGGTTCTCCATCAAAACCTCCATCTATTTTCCCTCTAGAATGGTAAACAACTGCTGCACACACAAAATCTTTTTCATTGCTTCTTTTTACTCCCCATATTTCGTATGCTTTTACACCAGCATCGACTGCATATCTTCCAAGTTTAGCTTGTAATGTTACTCGCCTTTTGCCCAAAACTTTATCAAGATTTAGTTTATTCTTTAAATCAGACCAATAATTCAAATCTGTTATACAAGATATACCATCTGCTACTTTGGTAAGAAATGACCTATCCAGTCCTGCTGACACTTCTGGCATGTACATAATTAATATCTAAAATAGAAAAAGATTTAAGTCTTCTGTTTTTTCTTAGTTTTCTTTTCTTTTACAGGTTCGATCTTTTCTTCAATATTCTCTTTAGAAGGCTCGACGAACCTTCTGACATCATTAATAAATCTTCTAACATACTCCTTGCTTGCATAAACTTCTCTCTCAGTTATTTTGTCAATTTTCTTGTCATCTACCATCTTTCTCATGGTTAAAACTTTTTCAAAGACATCAGAATAAAAAGGATTTACCAAACCAGCTTCTACTAAATATTTCTTAAATGCTTCTGGCAGTTTCTCCGGTTCTTCTGGCAGTTTTTTCAATGATTTTAATGCAGCAACAGAAGCTTGAACCATAACCTCATAATTTCTTTTTATATCTTCCTCTTTTCTTTTAGTTTCCAAGTCCTTTAGAAGTTTTTCTAATCTTTCTACATACTTCTCAGCTTTCTCAATCCACTTGTCAACCTCTTGTCCTGCAATATCTTTTAATTCTTTGTGTTCGACCTGCTTTCTAAATTCTACTACATCCTCAAGCATTTTTGCATACTCCTCTTCCAAGAGACCGTTATCAACCAAATGCTTTCTTAATTCTTCTGCAGCAAGCTTTGGAACAGGTGGTCCAACTCCAATATACATTAAAACAGCCTGTGCTGCATCAAGCATAGCGTAGTAAAGGTCTTCTGCAATCATGTAGAGCTTGACGTTTCTTACTCTTTTTATTCTTCCGGGAACAGAATCTATTCTTTGATGTGCTGCCTCTGGAGTAATGGGAAATTCTCCCCATTCCAAAAGCTTTCTCATTGGAATAAAGAAGCCTGTATCGTAAATAGCGTATCCTTCGCGGATTATATTGAAAAATAAGGGATGTGTATACCTTATTCCCTTTATGAACTCAGTCAAAGCAAGAACTGGCTGAGGATGAAGTCTTGGGTCAATAGAAGACGCTAAAGAGTATATGTCCTTATCTACCTTCTCTCTTATCTCTTCAAATTTCTTAAGAGGCAGTTTTGTGTCATCAAATATTATATAAATGTCTACATCAGACTTTCCTGTATAGTCTCCTCGTGTAACAGAGCCCCAGACTACTACAGCCTTAATATAGCCTTTAAACATGTTTAATAGCTTTTCTTTAAATTCCTCAGAAGATTTAAGCCTTGTTTCTAGAGAAAACTTTTTAATCTTCTTCCCTAGGTTTTTTTCTGGCATTTATTACCACTAATAAGTAAACAACATTTTAGCTATTTAAACTTTTCTTTTTTCCATTCCTCTGCCTTTCCTTTCTTAACAGCCTCGCTGCCTAAGAAGGTATATTCCTCCTCAGGAACTAGCAGCATACCTTTCAGCGGATCCAGCGCATGATCCCTGATTGCTAATTGCTGTCTTGCTATTTCTGGACCGAGTTCTTTCATACCAAAAAACTCCAATGGCAGTTTCTTCGGTTCAAAATCCCTTTCTAAGTAATGTTTTATTAATCTTAAAACAATAACAACGTCTCCTCTTGGTTCTGAACCTCTTTCAAATATAAGATATCCGTCCTTAAATCCTTTCTTTCTCATTTCCCAAAGTCTTTCGTATAGCCATAACTGCTCCCTCGAGCCTAAAGGAATAGGCATATGAGCTGGCACATGCGGAGTAGGAAAACCTACATGGCAAACTTTTACAATGTTCATATATCCATAAGAAATAGATTCTATTTCTTTCTGAGGATCAATGTTTTGAGACATAACATGTTCGAAGTCAAAGCAAACTCCAACCCATTTTGATTTAATTGCCTTGCACAAATAAATCATATCCCTGGGTCTTACGATACGATACAGTCCTTCCAATCCTCCACTACCCATTTGACTTTCAAAAACAAAATACATCCTATATTTTTCCAAGAGTGGTTTCGGGTCCTTGAACAGCTTGGTTTCTTTTGGGCAAAAATGACCCCATATATATTTTGCAGAAACAGCAGGAACCCATTTTTTTATTTCCTCTGTGTTTGGTAGATCTTCATCCTTTATATTCTTTCCAACTATTTCTTTCCACAAGGAGTCGTTGTTCTCTTCCATCCATTTTGCGATTATATAGTATGCCACTCTCTCTGAACCATAAGTCAAATCGCTAGAAGAAACAAAATTTATAAGTTGATTCTTAAAGAAGTCTTTAACATCTTTCTCAATTTCTTTCTTATCTATCTCTGGCATCTCCTCGTCTTCTTTTTTAGCTTCTTTTCTTCTTTCCCTTCTCCCTTTCTCTTCAGACTCAACCATTTGTTTAATCGTGATATTAGAATAACGATGCATGAAAATTGCTGATAAAAATTCTTGTTCAATTGCCCAATCTAAAATGTTCTTGTTGTCCTCTAAGAATTTTTTAAAAGGTCTTCCCCAGAAGTCCACTAGTCTCGTTGGTTCTAAAGACATTCCCAGCCTTATGAAGGGAACAGTCTCTGAAGGATGAATGTTGACGAATTCCGCTCCAATTTTTCCACAGCCATCTATATGCTGTATTAATCTTTCATGAGCGTGGATATACTCTGTCTCAATAGCAGAATCTAGCATAGATATAGGCTTTTCAGCTCCACCCATAGCATAAGACTCGCCATGGACTCCAAATTTTATTCCTATTGATTTTATTTTCTTTACCTCTTTTTCCAGTTCAGGCTCTATGAACTCGGTAATAGACTCGATGTCAACTTGAGTAAAATTAACTCCTTCTATTCCTCCTCTAAATATTTTCCTAGGCACTGTCATATACTGGACTTTTTCTGATTGCTCAGCTGTCATAAACATTCCGCTAGAAATCCCGATTGTGTAAACCATCACTTCACACCCATTTTTTCTTTAATAAAGTTTACAACGCTAACAAAATGAGCTCCTGCAACAGTTGAGTAGTGTTTTGTTATTCTTTCTTTAAAATCCTTTTCATATACGCCTGGTTTAAAGAATCTAAGCTTCCCAAATTTCGGTGTTTTTACCTTCTTTAGAAAGCCTGTATAATCGTCAATGCTCTTTCTCAGCCCTTTCATATATTCCTTATAATCGCTGACTTTCTTTTTTGGGTAAAGCTCTGGAAACTCTTCTGCAACAATTTCGCTTATGCTCTTTTCTTCTAATTTTAGTCCAAGCATCTCATTGATATATTGCTCCAGTTCCATGCTTCTGCATTCTAATTCTAGAATTTTAACAAGCAAAACATTTTGGGAAATAACAGCGATCTTAAAGTTAAAGTTTATGTCTTCTAATTCTCCACTAGGAAGCCTAGTTCCCATTCTCATGATATTAAAATCTAAAAACAAATAATACCATTCGTAAGGGTCTATGCCTTTTTCTCTCCTTTTCCATAGAGGTAGAATTTTTTCTTCAACAATCTCATCTGCAAGGAACTTCTCCTCTAAAGCTATAGAACCGCACTTTGTGCACTCAGTCATACCAGCAGGAAAATACCTCTTACACTTGGAACAATATTTCCTAGGATTCCTTAACCAAGGATAAATGTCAGCTAATTTTCCTAGCACTAAATGTTCTCTTATGTAATCATCATAAGGACTTATTAAAAAGTCTCCCCTAATTTCTCCAGCAGGTTTTTTGAATTCAGCAACCTTTAAAGTTCTCCATGCAAAAACCCTTATATTGTTTGAGAATGTCGCGATGCCTGTTATGTCTGTAAAAAGTTCTAATGATGATTTCCTAATGGCAGATCTTTCGCCTCCTAGTTTTGTCATTCTAAATCTCGCTATGTACGGCTTCAGCCATTCCTTATATTCTTGTATAGTTTTTCTCCTAGCCTCAACCATCCCTCTTAACATTTCATATCTTTCTTTGGCAGTGTTCTTGAAATATTCTTTCCAATTTTTATACAACTTGTTCTTTGTAACAAGTATGACAGCTTCTGCTCTTGAAAGGTCGAGAGCCTTTTGAACTTTTTCAGGCGTATCATACTCATCTTTCAATCTCATAAAATCAGCAATTACCGTCGGCCATCTAGGCGCTATAGAACGCATGCTTATGGGCTGACCAGGCATGTCAGTATGGATATCGACTTGGTCAACAAACATTGCTTTTAACGAGTGCTCGTCTTTTCTGTTAAAGTAACCAAGAATTTCTTTGTACTTTCTCAGGTCATGATTCATTAACTCAAAATCAGCTACTGCTTGAGCAGCAGATGTTAAGCCTGTCTTTATAGTAGACTCCAGCATTTGTTTGGTTGACATCGTCCTCTCGTAATATTCTTTATGAGTAGGAGAAACTTCTATCCACTCATCTGCTTTTGCAATTGTCCAACCCCACTTTGGCAATTGATAAAACAACTGATAGTATATTGTGGAAGCTGCTCCAGGTTTCCCTGTAAATTCTACAGATATACCTTTGTTATCTTCCTCTTCCTGCTCAGGAGGTTGTACAGGAGTTACACAAATATAGTTTCCGAAGGAAGGTTCTCTAGTATTAGCAATGCTGCTTAAATCAAGTATTGACTTGTCTATTTCTACCATAAAATCAACCAAATATTAACAATCCTATTCCAACTAAAATAAAGATAATACCAATCAATATTGCACTCATTGTCATGCCTCCATGCTGGTAGGTCGTTACATCAGGAAAATACTTTAGTATTAAAAAGCCTATTACCCCAAGTATCAAGCCTAAAATCTTATAAAACATATTTAATATTTTAAATAAGATTTATAAAAACGTTTATATAATATGATAGTATGGTCTGGGCAAGAACAAAACTAATGATTCATGATGATTTGCTTAAACCGCTCCCTAGAATGACTATAAAGTTCAGCGGTCCTAATCCAGAGAAATTCTATAAAGAAATATACAATTTAGTTGTGATGTCTTTTAGAGTTCCAGAGCACTCGATTCAAGAAAAGGAATTTAGCTGGAACAAGGGTGATCCTGAAAAGTTTACTGTTAAATGGGAGATAGCAAAAGACCTGGACAAATTTTCATATTACTGGATTGTAATTGACCTTAACGTAGAGATGAGTAAAGGACATGGAAAAGCTGACATAGCAGTAGAAGGAGCATTAAGAACAGAATATCCGCAAGATACTATCTGGCAAAAAAGCTTATTATATGAATTTTTAAGAATGACTTGGCACAATGTCTTCTATGGGTCAAAAAGAAATGAATATTTAGAAGAAGGAAGAAGATTACTTTCTTTTTTCTTAGACCAATTAAAGGCTATGGCAAGGGCTTAAGATGGGAGAGATAAAGCAAAGAGTTGAAGTTTTAGCACCTCATTATTTAAAGACTTTAAAGTTCAGCGGCTATCATCCATCAAGAACTTTAAAAATAATGCCTCCATTAATGAAGGAAACTTTTAAAGTAACGTCAACTAACTTTTTTGAAGACATTATAAAATGGGACACCTCGGGTGAAACTACTATGTTCTTTGGAGCTTGGAGGGGAAAGTATACAGAAGATGAGAGAACAACTCGATGGGTTCAGGTAAAAGTCCAAGGCGAACAAAATGAAAAAACCTTAAAAGGAAAAGTTACAATCTGGCTAAGGTCATACTTAATAACAACGTTTAAATATAGCAACCCAATAATAAAAGAATTTTTAAGACTTTATTCATATTATTTTTATAGCGAAAGAAGAAGAATATATACTGAAGCAGCAAGAAATTTATTAAATATACTTGAAAAGGAATTAAGAGTTCAACTAGAAGAGGCAAAAGCACCAACAGAAGAGACGGGAGAGTAACATGATATTTGGCAGATTTAGAAAAAAGAAAGATGAAGAAGAACCTTTACCAGCATCTATGGAAGCATCACCTGATTTACCAGAAGACTTGGAAAGATTCAGGATAAAGACACCAGAAATGAGACCACCTACTACTGATTATCCTGTTCCTGAAGTCCCACCATACGGTAAGTCTGTAGAAGAGCTTGTATCTGAAAGAACTTCTGGAGATAAGATCGAACTGATTTTACAAAAGCTTGAGACAATAGATGCCAGGTTAAGATTAATAGAAGAAAAAATAAAGAGATATTAATTATTTTTTCTTTTTCCTTTTTATTTCCTTTTCTTCCTCTACTTCATCAGAATCACTGTATTCTTCTCTAACCTTCTTTTCAACTTCATCTTCTATACCAAGTTTTTCACAAAGCTCTTTGAATCTGTTTCTTATTGTAACTTCCGTAACGCCTATCGCATCTGCTATTTCCCTTTGAGTTCTCTTCTCGCCTTCTAGAACAGCTGCTATGTATAAAGCTGCGGCTGCTACACCTGTTGGCCCCTTACCTGAGGTAGCCTCATATTTTTTAGCTAGTTCTAAGAATCTTATTGCCCTTGCCTGAACTTTATCACTTAAACCAAGCATAGAAGCAAACCTAGGAACGTAATCGACGGGCATTGCTGGCAAGATTCTCATTGCTAGTTCCCTAGCAATGTATCTATATGTTCTTCCAATTTCTCTCCTCTCAACACCAGAGGCTTCTGATATTTCTTCCAAAGTTCTTGGTGTTCCCATTTCTCTGCAAACAGTATATAACAAAGCAGCTATAACAGATTCCATTGATCTTCCTCTCACCAAACCCCTGTCAACTGCTTGCTCATATTTCTTTGCAACTTCCTCGTGAACAGACTTTGGCAGACCAAGGAAAGAAACTAATCTTTGTAATTCAGATAAGGCAAAAGAAAGATTCCTATCCTTACTCTCAACTAATCTCTTTTGCCATTTTGTTAGCCTATAATATTGGGCTCTTTTTGAAGGAGTGACTTTGAAAAGTTCTCCTCTGCCTCTCCCAATCTCAGTTGTCAGTCCTTTATCATGTTTTGTGAATGTTAAAGGAGCTCCTGCTCTTGTTCTTCTTGAAATTTGTTCTTCATCAAAAGCTCTCCACTCTGGAGAAGTGTCAATCATGGCTTCTTCCATGACTAGTCCACATTTCGCACAAACCATTTCTCCTCTAGTCTTATCTTCATTAAAATAAGTAGAACCGCATTCAGGACACTTTGAAGTCCCTTTTTTAACTTGTTTTTGAGCCATTTTACCACATTGAATTTTCAACTTGTTGATAGTTTACCATAGGAAGCACGGCCTTGTAATATGCTCCTGCATCTCTACACGTCTCTCCTAATGCTCCTAAATCATTCATATGTGCTACTATACTTGCACTAACTTTATCACCATAATTCATATACTCTTTGACAGATGTTCCATTAAAAAGTTTTGATCTAGCAATCACTGCACCAATTGCTCCAGGTTCTCCACTTACCCTTATAGCACCATATTGGTAATCCATCATTATCTTCACCTATAAGTAGTAACAC
>CAZYZB010000027.1:3896-10954 GCA_964651405.1 uncultured archaeon | reverse complement strand
AAACTCAGTACAATGAATTTCTAGAATTAAGAGGAAAAGTAATATGGCAAGGAGAGAAGGCGTACGAACAGTACGAAGGAGACTTTGTTAATAAGGCATCTTTGCTTTTTGATATAGCAAACGAGGAAATACTTATAACAACTGACAAGTTCTACGACGACATCGTTCTTCTCGAATCAATTAAACGTGCAATACAACGTGGAGTTAAAATAAGGATAATTGCAACTGAGCTTCATCCAACCATGCTTGCAAATCTTAGAAAGATTGGAATCGAGATGAAGTTAGGAAGAGCTGCACCATACATGGTAGTTGTCGATGGTAAGCATGGAATGACTGTTGATGAGACTGAGAAAGGAATCTGGTTCGTGAATTGTAAGACAGATTATAAGAACAAGTTCGAGGAATTCTGGGAACATTCTCACTTGATTTGATATTTATATCAGGAATTATAATTCTAAATTATGAAAACTAGGAATGTTGCTATCATAATTTTTTATGATAAAGAAAAGAGAATCCTTCTGCAAGACAGAAGAGGCATAAACAAACTTGGAGAAGAATGGGGATTTTTTGGTGGAGAAATTAAAGAAGGTGAAACTCCTGAGCAGGCTATTGTAAGAGAAATAAAAGAAGAACTTGATTTTGATTTAAAACAATGCAGATATGTATTAGAATATAGTTGTAAATTTGAAGAATCTTTAAAGAAGAAATTTCCTAACTTTGGTTTTGATGCTATTTTGTGCAAAGTGTTTATAGCTCCATTAAAAGATAATCTATCAAAGTTTAAACAAGTTGAAGGAAAGAATATGCAATTATTTTCATTAGAAGAGGCAGAAAAACTAAAATTTCCGTCAGAAGGTGATATAGAAGTAATCAGAAGATTAAAGAAAGTATTGTGATTTTGTGGAATGGTTTATATTTGCATTATTAGCGCCAATAATATTTGCAGTATGCAACATAATAGACAAATACGTACTTACCAAAAAGTTGAAAGACCCGACATCTTACAATATATTGGCTTTATCTTTAAATGTAATTCCTCTAGCAACCTTGCCATTTTTCATACGTATATCTTTAGGTTTTTCAGCCTTCTTGGCCATTGTAAATGGCTTTGTTCTGTCGGGCATGTTTATAATCTACAATAAGGCGATAATGAAAGAGGAGGCAACCAGAATAATTTCACTAATGTATACACAACCTATATTTGTTGCATTATTCTCTCTAATCATTCTTGGGGAACAGCAAAGCTTACAAAAATATCTAGGTATCATAATCCTGATAGCAAGTGCCATTTTGATTTCTTACAACAGAACAAAAGGAAAATTTCACCTCTCGTATGCAATACTTTTGATATTGATATATGCGGTCATGTCTTCTTTAATGAAGATACTGACAAAGTATGCCTTGTATAATGTTGATTATTGGGGATTCTTCTTCTGGTCGATAGTTGGAAATTTTATAGGTATATCATTGTTGGTTGCGGTTCCATTGATAAGGAGAAGGTTGACAAAACAAGTTATAAAACTTGATAAGAGGACGTGGCTGTTCATTCTTGCTTCTGATGTATTTTGGTGGTTTGGCTCAATTATATTTTTCATAGCCTTATCAATCGGCTACGTCTCTTTAACGGTTGCCTTAATGTCAATCCAGCCTCTTGCAGTCTTCATACTTACCCTTATTCTGACTATTCATAGACCTAAAGTATTAAGAGAGGAAATAAGTAGAGGGAATATAATTTTAAAACTATTGGCGATAATTTTGATATTTATTGGAAGTTATTTAATAGTGATTTAAATGAAAGAAAAGAAAGTCATTTTTTACAACGATAAAAATCAGAAATTGGTTGGTTTATTATCTTTACCAGATACAAAGAAGCCACCAATAGCAATAATAATCCACGGATTCAAAGGAACTAAAGAGGTTTATACTTTTGTAAATAATTCCGTTAAACCATTAACAGATGTTGGCATAGCTGTTTTAAGAATGGATTGTAGAGGATCTGGAGAAAGTGATTTGGAATTTAAGGATATGACAATCAAGTCTGAATCAGAGGATGTTTTAACAGCAATAGAATACGTAAAGACATTGAATGTTGACACTAAAAGGATAGCGCTGATTGGAATAAGCATGGGAACTTCTGCTATTCTTATGGCGATGAAGCATAAACCTAACATTAAAACTTTAGTATTTTGGGGTCCTTCATGGTACTTTAGTGGCACCGGACACGATGATACACCTCAGAATAGAAAAACCATAAAAGAAGAAGGAGTTTTTTATGTTTCACTTGAGCTTACTGGAAAAAAGTTTATAGCTGGAAAAGAACTTTTCAAAGAAAGAACTGCTCTTGACATAAGACCCTTCATGAAATATGTAAAAATACCAGTTTTGATTTTACGAGGAGCAGAAGATGAGATAGTAGGAACAGCAAAGGATAAAGAAGCAACGAAGTTGTTAAATGCAGAATACAAACTCATAGAAAAAGGAAGTCATAATTTTTTGAATAAAAATTCAGAAAAAGAACTGATAAAACAAACTATTAATTGGCTTAGCAAATGGTTGAAATAGACATTTAAAGCTTATTATTCTAAAAATAATTAGGTGCTTTATAATGAAAGTTATTAATTATAATGCAGATTGCAAAATTGATAATACCTTGCAAAAAGATGAACATATAATTTTGGAAGGAAAATCTATCGCATGGATACCTTATCCAAGGGAGAATCCAAATCCATTTAGATCTGCATTGGTTCCTAAGAGACATTTAGGAGAAGATGGTAAGTATGGTCTTTCTAAATTGTCTAATGAAGAAAGAGAAGAGCTTGTAAATATGGAAGTAATAGTAACAAATGCAATAGTTTCTGCAACTAAAGATGCACATATTGAAATGGAGACAAGGGATGGAATGCCTCTTATAGATAGGCTTATCAGAACAGCTTTTCATCCGAACATTGATTTCATTCCTCAAATAAAGCAACCAACAAAGCTTGCAGGTTATGTCTTTCCAAGATATTTGGATGCTGAAATAGATGCGAACAGTGCTAATATCAATAAAACTGCCAAAGTCATAGTTGCTTCATTTGCTAATGCTCCACCTAAACCAGAGGATTTGATAGAAGAAGAAGTAAGACTTTTAAGAAAGTATTCTAAGATTTAATTTTTATCTCTTCGGCCAGTCTACAAAGACCATGCTGTTTTTCAGTTCGTTTTTTACTGTTTCGAATATCATCTTATGTGCTTCATTGTTTGGGTGAATACCATCAGGCACTAGTGAATGTGCTTCTCTAAATAGTTTTTTAGGCATGTCAATAAAAAGAATTCTTTCTTCTTTACATACGGTCTTAAGTATCGAATTATACTCTAAGATACGTTTGTTTGTGAATATTTTTCCAGTTCTACTGTAAGGGAGTGGGTTAGTTTTTTTCTCATAAACAGGTGTCAGACCTATAAAAAATACATCTCCTCCGAATTTACGCTGAGCTATGATTATCTTGCGAATATTCTGTTTAAATAATTCTTTATCTAATAAAGAATGACCGTCCTTGAAAAAACAGCTATCGTTTATTCCAAAAGCGAAGATGAATACCTTTCTCTCTTCTTTATATGAAAGTCTGCTTCTGGTTTCATTCTCGAAACGTGCAAGTATATCCTCACTACTGTGCGCATCTACGCCAAGATTGTAAAGATATGTACTATAGTCTAGAATGTCATTTTCAACCAAATATTTTTGGAGTCTAATGACCCAACCACCTTTAGTATCAATTGCTCCTGCACATATGCTGTCACCGAATACAAAAATTTGTGCCATATTATTACCTAAGTTATTAATTTTTCTTTTTGTGATTGTAAAATAGTGCTCCAGTTTCTCTTTGGCCAATCTACCAGTATGTCACTTTTTTCCAGCTCGTCTATAACTGATTTCAATATAATTCCATGTGCTTTGTTGTTAGGATAAACTCCATCGGTAAATAGTGTGCGCGCTTTAGGAAGCATCTTAGCAAAAATATCAATAAATAGAATCTTTTCCTCTTTACACACCTTTCTGAGAATAGAATTGTATTCAGATATATTTTTATTCGAGAAATTTTTTCCCGATGTCGTGTAAGCTACTGGTCTTGTCTTTTTTTCATAAACTGGTGTTATGCCAACAAAGAATATGTAGCCTCCAGTTTTCTTTTGCCAAGCGATTATACTTCGAACGTTCTTTTCAAAAGTTTTTTTATCAGTTATAATCCTACCGTCCTTGAAAAAGCATGTATCGTGCAGACCAAATGCGAATATGGAGAGTATTCTATCATCTTTGTAACGAACTCTACACTCAGTTTCTAATTTAATGCGAGAAAGAATCTTTGTGCTGTTATCAACATCAACAGCCATGTTGTATAAGAGGGTACTCCAATCTATATATCCATTTTTTATAATATATCTTCTAAGTCTGACAACCCATCCGCCTTCTGGGTCAATTGCACCAGCTGGTATACTATCTCCAAATACTAATATCTGAGGCATAATATCATTACACAAATTATTTAATCAGCAGTTAAAATTATTTCCTTTACCATATATACTATAACTTTACCATAGAATATAATGATTTCTTTTTCAAATTATCTTATTTTCAATCAAGAAATCTTTTACAATCTTAAATATTTTTTCATGACCTTCTGAATTAGGATGAACACCATCTTGCAAAAGTTCTTTGTAGTTTGATTTGAAAAATTTATCAAAAACTTCTATGAATGGGACATTTTCTGAACTACATATTTCCTTTACAATCTTATTATATTTCTTTATGTTTTCGTTCTTGTAAGTTATTCTTTTATCCCACGGAATTGGGTGAGTTTTATCTTCATCAACTGGAGTTACTCCGACAAAGAAAATTTTTTGAGAAAACTTCTTTGACTTTTTTATCATCTCTTTTACATTTTTTCTAAATTCTTCTTGGCTTACCCAAAAACCTTTTTTTGTGCTTAGAAAAGCTGAATCATTTGTTCCAATTTGAAATATGAGCACGTTTTTCTTCCACTTTCTTCTTTTGGTTTCGTCTTCAAGCCTTTCTAATAGAAGATTACTTGTATCTCCAGAGATTCCTACATTATAGATTAAATGTTCTTGAGGATATTTTTCTTCTATAAAAGTTCTTAATCTTTGAACCCATCCGCCTAATTTATCCCAAGCGCCATAAGTTATACTATCCCCAAAAATTAAAAATTGCGTCATAATATATAATTATATTTAACATAATAAATAAAGTAATTAGTTGATTCAATGAAATTTTCAGTGGAAAAGGTATATAGCAAAGGCATAAAGCAGATTAATGAAGATGAAATTTTAATAAAAGATAACATTTTTGCTGTTTTTGATGGTGCAAGTAGTTTAGTCAAGTTCTTGAGCAAAGAAGGAAAAACTGGGGGAAAAATAGCAGCAGAAATATCAAAGAATGTTTTTTCAGAAAATAATGACTCTCTAAAGAATTTGGCAATTAAAGCAAATGATCTCATAAGAGAAAAAATGAAGTCAAATAAAGTTAATATTAATAAAAAAGAAGCTTTGTGGTCTACAAGTGCTGCAGTTATAAGAATAAAAAAGGATTGCGCAGAGTTCTTTCAAATTGGTGACAGCTTGATTCTAGTCATAAAAAATGACAAACCAAGGATTGTAACAAAATATTATGATCAGGATATGGAAACAATGATTAAATGGAAGAAGTTAGCAGATAAAAAAGAGAAGAACATACGTGAAAAGTTAACTAAACAAATAATAAAGGTCAGAAGAAGGAGCAACATCTGCTATGGTGATTTAAATGGAGAAAAAAAGGCTATAAAATTTTTCAATATAGGAAAATTCAAACTAAAAAACATAGAGTCTATAATACTTTTTACTGATGGTTTACTGATACCCAAAAAAGATCCGAAAGAAAATGAAGACTGGAATAAGTTTGTAAAATTATATAAAAAATTAGGTCTAAAAGGTTTACTTAGATTTGTTCGCTCCTTAGAAGACACAGATCCTAATTGCTTCTTATACCCAAGATTCAAAATGCATGATGATATTGCAACCATTGCTATAAAAATAAAATAATCATTGCCAAATGCATCTCTTAGCTTTTCTAGCCTTGTTTTCCGTTTCTAAAAACAAGTTGGAAAACTTAACATTAGGTTCGATTTCCTCGAATCTAGCCAAACCTAGTCTAATCATTTCAGCGTTAACAAACAAGTTGTCAATGTAAACATACCTGAGCAGTCTTCCATATTCATCTTTTTCTCCAATATCAGTTTCCATTCTAATTTTCTTTCCTTTTATTAGTTCTGTTAGCTTATCCTTAGCTTCCAAAGAACAAGGCTTGCCAATTTCCGGAGCATTTATTCCTATTAATCTGATGGACTGACCACCTATTTTGAAAGTATCACCGTCAATAACTTCAGAAACTTGCTTATAACTTTCAATATAATTCCAAATGAAATAAATCGCTAAAGTTATAGTAACTGCCAAAAGAAAAATTTTCATAAGAATTTTATTTTATATTTGCTTATAAGTTTGATTTACTCCTTTAATGGGTAAACTTTATAGCCAAAAATGGTAAAAGGATGGATAACATCTAATTTAGCATGAAAATAATTTTTTAAAACTTCAGGTGTATTTCTCAAGACTTCTAAAGCTCTAGTTTCCTTTACAGTATCAGTGATTATTGCTGCAGCATCATATTCTATATTATCTAATCTTCTTAGTGGTTTACAAAGCTCTAGTGCTTTGATAACCCCGTCTCCTCTTTCTGCTATTCTTTCTATAGCATGTCTTTTTTCAGTTTCCTCCATATTCTCAAGTTGGAAAAATATAGACTCTACTATTTTCAAATTCTCCTCTGGAAAATCAGCTTGATATATTGCTTTCTTCATAAGAATAAGAGCGATAGAAAATAATTTAAACCTATTCAACTGATATTTTGGGTTCAGATGATATCATTAAAGCATCCTCTTTCTTCGGATGATGTTTATTTCTGTATTGTGCATCACGATATTTCCTTCTATTCAAAGCTTCTTTAACGCCTTTGTAAAGTTCTTGCG
>CAZYZB010000027.1:0-3796 GCA_964651405.1 uncultured archaeon | reverse complement strand
GATAAATAATGAGATGGAGATATGCCCCAGTTCGTAAAGTCTATTATCATTATCTTTTCAAATTGCGGATACACTTCTTTTACTTCTTTCTGCTCTCTTAATTTTTCTAGTCTTGCTAACTGGTCTTTTGCTACTATGTATGGTTTATTAATAAAGTTTAAAGCTACAGGAAACATTGGTGGGTCATAGTCAAAAGCTGAAACGCCTAAATTACTCCTTAAAGCTTCCATCATCAATTTGCTTGTAGTCCAGCCGCTCCTTAAAGGAAGTAAGATAGCATCTGGTCTAATCTTATCAACATATTTTGCCATGCCTACAGCTGCTCTGGCAACATCATCATAATCTATGTCTACCATTTCTAGCACTAAATTTTACTAGTATAGAAAAACATTTAAACTGAATTACTCGATTAGTATTCCTGGCTTCTCAGGTTCTGCTACCAAGGCTTTTGGATGATTAATTTTCTCAGCAGAAACAATTTCTAATTTAGTCTTCAACTCCTTTTCAAGAAAGTCTTTTGATTCTTCTAAATGATCTAGTTCATGTCCTTTCAAGAAGAGTTCGTCTGTAATTCTTTTCTTTTTTAGTTTTGCAGTATAATCAGAAACTTCCTTCTCCAGTCCTTTGTGCTTTGCTATTATTTCTTTTATATCCAAGCCTTGCAAGACGTCATTATAGACTTCATATTTCCAGAACGGTGCTACAAATATTGTTATTTTTGCTGGCTTTGCAATTTTTGACAATTTCTTAATCTCATCAACATCCTTTAGGATTCTTTTAATTTCTTCTTCAGCTGCTTCTTCCTTTAACCTAATCATTTCAGTGTTGAAAGAAGGCCAGTTCTCAAACATTATAGACTTTTCATTTCCTAGTCTGCTCCATATTTCCTCACAGGTATGAGGTATGAACGGGGTTAAAAGTTTTAACCATGTTTTTGCTATATCTGGGTCAAGCTTCTTGGTCCTCTTCTTATACCAGTAGATGTCGTTCAATATTGAGAAGAAAACAAGGTTTGCAGCTTTTTTGATTTCATTCTTTTCCATAGCATTTGTGGTCTCTTCAATTATTCTATTGAACCTTGACTCTAGCCATTTATCTATGTGTTCCTTGTCTTTCTTTGCCTTAGATTTTATGAAAGCATTTATAAGTTCTGAGAACTCCTCTAAATGATTTTTATAGACTTCACATTCTTCGTTTTTCCAATCAAAGTCTTCCCATTGATTTGCTCCATGGCTCATATAGAGCCTCACGGTGTCTGCTCCATAGTTGTCTATAGCCTCGTCCCAGAAGACTACGTTGCCTAAGTGTTTTGACAATTTCTTTCCATAGGCAATCAAGTGCCAGTTAACAAATATTCCCTTTGGCCAGAAATTTTGAGGAAAGACTGCAGTATGGTTCATTATGAAAAGCGGGAAGTGAGCAGCTTTGTGCTCCTTGCCACCGCAGTTCAAGTCTAAAGGATACCAATATTCAAATTCTTTTCTTATTTCTCCCCAAACAACTTTCTTAGGCTTACCTATTCCTAGGAAAACATAATCAAAGAATTCATCATTTAAGTCATCTAATGTTATTTTGTTTGCATTAAAGTATTTCGATACAATATAAAAAGCCATATAGATTGTTGAGTCAGATAAAGCTTCTATTACCCATCCATCATCAAATGGAAACTTTGTTCCTAATCCCCTTTTTCTTACGCAAGGTCTTGCTTCTAACCAGTCGACTATTGGTGGAAGTTCTTTCTTGTATTCTGCTGGATAGAGACTCATAGATTCTATGCATCTCTTTGCTGTTTCTTTCATTTTTGTATTTGCATAATCTATGAACCACTGTCCTTTGACTAGCTTGATAGCAACTTCATCTCCACATCTACAATGTATTGGTTTGACTGATAACTCGTAAATCATGTCAGCATTTCCAGTTCTTTTCAACCAATTACCTACTTCATTCTTTGCTTTAGAAGCTATCATTCCTCCGAACATTGGTATCGAGTCTAGCATCTTGCCATAGAACTCTATTTTATATAATTCGTTAGTCGCCTCTTCTATCTTAGGATCTTGCGGATATTTTATTCCAAATTTTTCTAAAATTTGTTCTGCAGGGATTTCTCCAAATTCAGACGATTTGACTACTTGTATTGGTTTTATTTCAGGAGCAACTTTCTTAAGATAAATATAATCAAACGGATCGTGTGATGGAACGCTCATCACTATGCCAGTTGCTTCGTTCATATCAACAAAATCGCCTGCGAGTATAGGCACTTCTTTGTTTGTAGCAGGGTTAATAACCTTTTGATTGACAAAGCTTTCGCCTGCAACATCTTCTAATACCTTCACTTTTTTCTCAAGATATTTTAATTTTTCAACAGCTTTTTCAGAGACTATCCATTCCTCTTCGTCTACTAAAGCTCTAACATATCTTTCATTAGGATTAATCCAGATGTTTGTAACACCAAAAATAGTTTCAGGTCTCATTGTTCCTGTTGGGAATATTGTTTTACCGTTTCTAAACTTTATAATTATGAAGTCCTTTATCTGAGCTCCACCACCTTCTTGAATATCCATTTCAGCAGAATCCAAGCTGACTGGATGGTCGCAGTCTGGACACCAAGGCAGTCTGTAGTCCTTCTGAATCAAATAGCCTGCATTCTTAAGTTTCTTGAACTGCCATTGAATAAATCTGTTGTACTGCGGATCAATAGTCGAGACAACAGGTCTATAGTCCAAGGATAGACCTATTCTTTTGAAAGCTGTTATCATAACTCTTTCTAAGTATTTCTCAACTTCCAAAGGTGTCTTGAATCTGACAGCATCTCTTGGTGGAATACCATATAATTTTGCATTCTTCAAATCCTTTGTAACATCATCAATAATTTTCTGGCAACCTAGGCCAGTGGCATGAAAGCCCAAAGGAAAGAATATGTTGAGTCCGCGCATCCTCTTGTAGCGGGCTATTATATCTGGCAGAACGTAAGAGCGTGCATGACCAACATGCAACGTGCCAGAGACTGTCGGATAAGCAAAAACCATGTAGTATTTTTTTCTAGCGTCTGGATTTGTTTCAAAAGGTTTTTCTTTGTTCCACTTTTCCTGCCATTTTTTCTCTATTTTTGGAAAGTTCATAATCCCAACTCATTTGAAATGCTTTGCAAAGCCTTCAAAGATATCTCAAAGAATTTCTCTCTTGGAATTCCTATTTGCTCGCAAAACAATATTCTTTCTCTGCCACAGTTTCTTGCAAAATCTTTTTGCTTGAATTTCTTGGCAATGCTATCAACCTTGACATCAGCCAGTTTTTTTGACGGTATAACCAATGCACATGCGATAATAAGACCAGATACAGCGTCTGCAGCTATCAAAGCCTTTTCAGCTAAAGTCTCTGGTTGAACACCTACGTTCTCAAAGTTATGTGCTTTGATAGTTCTTATCATCTCGTCGTCTACATAATCCTCTAGAATTTCTTCTGCTACTAGCGTATGTCTTTTTGGGTCGTTTTCCGTCTTCTCAAAGTCAATGTCATGTATTAGTCCTATCAATCTCCATTTCTCCTTGTTCTCGTTCAAGAATTCTGCAGTCTCCTTCATTATAGCCTCTACTGCATACATATGCTTGAGCAGGTTTTCCTTGCTTATATGCTCCTTCACAAGTTTCAAAGCACTGTCTCTATCCATGTTATCAGTATAAATTTATAAGGTATATAAATAAATAAAATCATTATGCCCTCGTAGCTCAGTTTGGATAGAGCGCTTGACTTCTAAGTCAGCTTAGAAGTTCTGATTTAAGATGAAGAAATCAAGAGG
>CAZYZB010000026.1:10358-11566 GCA_964651405.1 uncultured archaeon | reverse complement strand
CTTTCAGTTATGTCTTCTGCTTCAGCTGGAGGAAGAACAACCTCTACAGCCTTTTTTATTCTTACTTTCCTTTCAATTCTTCTTTCTTGAATCTCATATGCTTTTTTCAAAGCTGATATCAATTCTTCTAAAGAAACATTTCTAAGAGGTATTCTTTTCAAAGGCGGTTGTAAAGGTGGCAAAGATGCGAGGACCCTTAAAGTCTCGTCTGTCTCTCTGTCAGACTCTGGAATAAACATCTTCTCTTCTTTTTCTATTAAGACATCTGATTTCATTCTCAATAGAATTGCTGCTATTAGAATAAACCTGGCAGGCATTCTTAGGTCCAACTGTTCCATTTTTTCCAAATAATTCAAGAAAATGTTTGAGAGCTTTATTATGTCTACAGACCAGGGGTTCATTTGCTCTTCTGCAACTATTTTTATGATTACATCTTCCCAACTTGGTTCAGACACCATGAGATTAATCAATTGTTGGTCAGATAGCATTTTATCAACTAGACATATTCAGCATCATTATACAAATTGCTGCAAGAATTAAATAAAATAAAATTAACAGGGCAGATATTGGTTTCTTCTTCTTTTTACTCATGTTCCTCTAGTAAAAGCTTTAATATCAATATCTTATAAATTTATCTAGAGCGTTATGATGAGGAAAGTAGTGATAATGGGAGCAGCTGGAAGGGACTTTCACAACTTCAATGTCTTCTTTAGAGGCAACAAAAACTACGAGGTAGTTGCATTCACAGCAGCACAAATTCCAGGAATAGCTAACAGGAGTTATCCAAAAGAACTGGCAGGAAAGCTATATCCAAAAGGCATTCCCATTTATCCTGAAAAAACTTTACCGCAGATAATTAAGAAGGAAAAGGTTGATGAGGTTGTCCTAGCATATTCTGATTTAAATTACGTAGATGTTATGCATAAAGCTGCTATAGTTTTAGCAGAGGGAGCAGATTTCAGATTAATGGGTCCTCAAACGACGATGCTAGAATCAAAGAGATTTGTTATTTCTGTTTGTGCTGTTAGAACTGGTGCAGGCAAGTCGCCAACAACTAGAAAGATATGTCAGTTGCTAAAGTCAAAAGGAATAAAGTTCGTTGTCATCCGACATCCGATGCCTTACGGCGACTTGAATAAAATGGTTGTTCAAAGATTTTCTAGCAAAACAGATCTGGACAAGTATGGTTCAACTATAGAGGAAAGAGA
>CAZYZB010000026.1:0-10258 GCA_964651405.1 uncultured archaeon | reverse complement strand
ATAGAGACTGTCATAGGCAATGTTAACATGATTAATCCAAAAGCAATTATCATAAAGGCTGCTATGCCAGGCTTCATTGATAGGCCAGAACTAATAAGAGGCAAAAGAGTTTTAGCAATTGAAGACGGGCCGACACTGACTCATGGTGGTCTGAATTTTGGTGCAGCAAGTATAATTGCTAAGAACCTTGGAGCATACATGATTAGTCCAAGGGACAAGGCTGTAGGCTCTATAAGGGAAGTCTACTCACAATATCCTCATTTAGGAGCAGTGCTTCCTGCAATGGGCTATTCGAGAAAGCAGATAGATGAATTAGAGCAGACAATAAACTCCGTTGAGTGCGATTCTGTTCTTATCGGGACGCCAGTTGACTTGAGAAACATTTTAAACATAAACAAACCAGCTGCAAGAGTCAGATATGAGATACAGGAAATAGGTAAACCAAACCTAGAAGACATTCTAAACAAGTTTCTAAGAAAGGTTTAAATAGTTTTGTTTTTAATACCTGATTAGTGATTACATGGCAAGTGTAGAAGCTCAACATATGATTGATTATGAACAAAACAGAGGCAAACATAGAAGATTTAATTCAAGAGGTTATACTACTGGTCTTGCTTTAGTAGAAAGAAAAGTGATACCTATTGTGGAAAAATTAGGAGATATGATTATAAATGAAGAGACGGAAAAGATTACCGATGAGCCTGTTGTTTTGCCAAGTGAAAATTTCAGAGCTACTTATTTAGTTCCACATCTTTCAAGAAAAGGGAAATTTAGATTAGATGAGGTTACAGGAAGTCAAGGATTACGTTTGGAAATAAGATATATAAAAGGAGAATATGTTAAAAAATATCTTGCTGAAGGAGAAGTTTTTCCAATTCCAAAAAATAATAAAGTAGTAAAAATTATAATTGAAGGAATTCCAACAGAATATTCAGGACTTCCTATTTTAGCTCAATCAGACAAAATATTAGGATTTCCAGATTGGCAATCAGAAAAGCCTCATTCAAGTTTTAAAAAATAATCAGCTAGGCATTTTTATTCCTATTAGTTGTGATTCTCCTTCAGACATTGACACGCCGTAGACGCAGTCAGCAGCTTGCATCGTTGTCTCGTTATGAGAAATGACAATGAATTGAGAATGCGGAGAATATTTCTTTATCAGTTCGACTGTCTTTTTAGTGTTTGGTTTGTCCAAAGCAGCATCTATTTCATCTAAAATATAGAATGGTGCAGGTTTGAATCTTTGAATAGCAAAAAGGAAAGCTAGGGCAGTCAATGTCTTTTCTCCACCAGACATTGAATCTATGTTCAAAAGCTTACGGCCAGTGGGATTAGCTTCTATTAACAAGCCACTGTCCATTCCGCCAATGAGTCTTATGTCAGCCTCTCCGCCCATCAAGTCTTTGAACACAATCTTAAACTGCTCTCTTATGCCTTCAAGCGTTTTCATGAAGACATCCTTTCTTTTGCCTTCTATCTCAGCCATTATCTCAAGAATCTTATTCCTCTCCTCTGAGAGCTTATCGACCTTTTCCTTTAAATCATCATGAATAATCTTTTGCTGGTTGTATTCTTCCAAGGCTTTCATGTTTATTGCACCCAAGGCATTAATGGCTTCCATGGTTTCTCTAATCTTGTTTTCAAGAGTGGAAGGAGCTAGTTGATAAGTTTCTGATTTCTTATAATTTTCAAATTCCAGTTTTACATTGTCCAGTTCAGCTTCTAATCTTGCCTTCTTGATTCTTAATTTGTTAATCTCTTCTTGAGAATTCATTTTTTCTTCAAAAAGTCTTTTTCTCTTTGCTTTTAATGATTCATATTTTTGCTCTACTACTTCCCTTTCTCTTTGCATCTCAACAATTTCTTTGCTACCCACTTGCTCCTCAGTTGACAGACACTCATATTCTTTGCTTAACCTGACAATTTCTACTCCTATTTGTTCGATTTCCTTCTCTAACTGACTTTTTCTAGAAGAATAATTTTTAATGTCTTCGGATTCAGTGAAAACTTTCTTCCCAGCATAGAAACCACCTATTATTGCACCTGACCTCTCTATCAAGTCTCCGTCCAGAGTCACGTAGCGCACTTCACCAATTCCTAATTTCCTTGCAGTCTCAATCTTGTCTATTATCAACGTTTCTCCGAAGACAAAGGAGAATGCGTTGAAATACTTGTTATCAAATTTTATCAGATTTATTGCTATGCCAATAACACCTTCCTTTCCTAAAAACTTCTTTAAGCTATTACTATCTCTTGGTCTTATCTTGTCTAATGGTAGGAAAGTTGCTCTACCAATCCTATTCTTTTTTAAATAATTCACGCACTCTATTGCGATGTTCTGATTAGAAACTATAATGTCGTGGAGATGAGGCCCTGCTGCAATCTCAATAGCAGTTTGGTATTCAGAAGGAACAGATGATAGTGATGCTATTGTTCCATAGATTCCTGTCCAGCCTAGTTTTAAGACATCTTGAACAGCCTTGCTTATAGAACCTTCCATTTCCTTTTGCTTAATAATTTCCAGTCTTTTTAACATCTCATCTATTCTTCCGATTTCCATTTTATTAATTTCCAACTTATCTTTCTTTCTGTTAATCTCGGATTTTAACCTTTCAACTTCTTTTACTATGGCGATGTCCTTGCTCCTGTCAAATAATCTTTTAGAAATGATATTTTTCTTCTTTTCAAGCTCCTCTATTTCTTTGTCCATACTTTCTAGCTCTTTATCAATTTCTCCAGAAGTTATTTCATCTATTTTCTTGTCAAGCTTGCCCATAGCTTCTTCAGCGACTTGTAGCCTTTGCTTCGCTAAAGAACCTCTTAATTTGTCTAGCTCGTTTGTTAGTTTTTGATATTGCTGAGCAGCTTTCATCTCAACTTCTAATCTTTCAAGATTTGACCTTTTTTCTATCAGAACTATGTTTGATTCTTTTAGCCTTTCTTCTACAGTCATTAATTCTCTTTGTGCTTTCTCTCTTTTTTCATCAAACTCCATCACACCTGAAATTTCGTCCATTATCTCTCTTCTTTCTAAAGGGCTCATCTCAATAACATCCGTTACATCGCCCTGTAGGATTATGTTATGACCTTCTGAATGGATTCTAGCAGGCCTGAGAATTTCTTGTATAGTTTCTCGTGTAACAGTCCTACCATTTAATTTGTAAATAGAAATTCCTTTTTGATTTATTTTTCTTGTCAGTATAACCTTATCTTCTTCAACAGGAAATTCCTTTTCAGAATTATCAAAGTATAAGGAAACTTTTGCAACTTCTGCTGGCGGTTTGGTTTTTGCTCCATGGAAGATCATTTCCATCATTCTGTCTGCTCTTAGGCTTTTGGCAGACGTCCTTCCAAGAACAAAGCATATGGCATCTAGTATATTTGACTTTCCACTGCCGTTTGGACCGGCTATAACAGAAAAGTTGCTTGGAAATGTGACTAGAGTCTTTTTTGCGAAAGACTTGAAACCTTGCACCTCTAATTTTTCTATTCTAGTCACTTTATCACTAAGAATAATTATAGTTTATCTGAGTTATTTATTTGTATTATATCTTCTTTTTTCGTAAAATATACGAGTGAAACCCTAAAGAAATTAAAATCTAAAGCTTCAAAACTAAATTAAGTTTTTAGCTAGCATTATTAGTTTTGGCTTTCTCATTAGAGCTTTTGCTAAAACAGATAGTTTTGAGCCTTTGGAAAATTCTATCAAGTCTTCAGGTTTTAATGCATCTGCCAAGTCATTCAAATCTTCATCAGAGAGTTTTTCAACAACTTCTCTTAATTTCTCGACATTTCTCAAATGCTTCCCTCTCACATCCCACCATATGTCATTGAATTTTGATAAAGCTTTTTTAGAAACATCATTATTTTTCAAGCACTCCTTTATAACGTCTGCTGCTAGTTGACCTGAAGCAAGAGCTTCTTTAATACCACCACCATGAATCGGATTAACATGATGCGCAGCTTCGCCACATACCAAAAAGCCGTTTGTTACCATGTCTTTTACCAAACCGCCAACAGGAACACAGCCGGCGTTGACCTCTATTATTGATCCTTTGCTTATTTCAGGATGCATTTTTATGAATTCGTCTAAATAAAATTTCGGTTTTTTCTCTCTAGGAACAATTCCTACTCCGACATTTGCACGTTCTTTTCCTTTTGGAAATACCCAAACATATCCTCCTGGGGCTAATTTATTTCCTATATAAATATGAATAAAGTCAGGGTCCATTTCAATTCCTGACATTTCATACTGAAGACAAGAATCAATTAAATTTAATTGTGAAAAAATTCCTAATGCCTGTTTACGCAATGGAGACTCTGCTCCAGTTGCACAAACAATCATTTTTGCTTTTTCTTCAAACTCTTCTCCCATAAATTCTCCTTTCACTCCAGCGAAATAACCATTATCCATGATAAGACTGGAAATAAAAGTATTTGATTGAACTTCTGCTCCTGCTTTTATGGCTTGTTCTGCAAGCCATTTGTCAAAAACTTTTCTTTCAAGCATAAATCCACCAACTTCTAAAACGGCATCTAGATATTTTCCATTAGGCGCATATATTCTAGCGCCTTTAATTTTTTGAGCGATGCATCTTTCTGGAATTTTTCCTATTAGTTCTTGTGATCTTTCGCTAAGAGCTTCTCCACATCGTTTTGGCGAGCCTATTTCTGCTCTCCTATCGTAAATTTTTACAGAAAAACCATTTTCTGCTAATAGTTTTCCACACGCTGTTCCAGCAGGGCCAGCTCCGATGATTATAGCATCTATCATTTTTCCACCTTTATTGCTTCTACAGGACAAGCTTTTTCACAAATTCCGCAGAGAGTGCATAATTTTTCATCATGAATTATATTCTCTTTTAAATCTAAGGCTGCGAATGGGCATACAGAAACGCATCCTCCGCATTTAATACACTTCTTATTAATTATCCTCCAAGCCATAAAATCAACTTTTGAAACTTTTCAAAACTTATAAAAGAATGTTTTTCAAAATATATAAAATTATGGTAAAAGGCGTTCTGTTGTCCTTGGAAAGAGGCTGGTTTCTCTTATGTTTGGTAACTTCAAAAGGGCCATGGTAAACCTCTCCAGTCCGATAGACCAACCTGCATGAGGTGGCATGCCATACCTAAAGGCATCAATATAAAACTTAAAGTCCTTTGGATTCAAACCTTTCTCTTTAATATTCTTAATAAGTTCGTCAAGTCTATGCTCTCTTTGTGCACCGCTGCTAATTTCAATCCCGTTAAACAGCAAGTCAAAACCTTTGCTTAATTTAGGATCATTTTCTTCTTTCATGCAATAAAATGGCTTTATTTTTGATGGCCATTTTGTAATCAATACTGGATTATAAAATTCGCATATTTTTCTTTCAGCTTCAGGAGTCAAGTCTTCTCCCCAAGGAATTTTAATACCATTTTTCCCCAATTCTTTTAAAGTTTCGTTGTAAGTAAGTCTTTTTACAGGAATATCTATGTCTTGTATTTTAAATTTTAAGATTTCTAATGAGTTAGCGCATTTTTTATCAATGTTTTCAATCACGAACTTTATGTATTCATCAAAATGCTTTAAAACGTCCTCTTCATCTCTTATGAATGCTTCTTCTATATCCATTTGTAAGATTTCATTCAAGTGCCTGTAAGTGTCATGAGGCTCTGCCCTAAAGACGTGAGAAACTATCAATGCCTTATCAAAGCCAGATGCCAAGACCATTTGCTTATACAACTGTGGACTTTGATTAAGGAAGGCATCTTTTCCGAAATAATCTAGTTTGAACATTGTTGCTCCGCCTTCTGCAGCAGCTCCAACAATTAAAGGCGTGTTTAAATCAATAAAGCCTTTAGATATGAAATAGTCAACAAAGCTTCTTTTCAAGAAGTCTGAGATTTTAAAAATAGCTGTTATTTCAGGTTTTCTCAAGTCTAGGACTCGGGCATTCAGACGTGTAGTGATATCTGCAGGAGTCTTTTTAGTTTCCAGTTCCAAAGGCAAAGGTTTTTCAGCAGTATTAAGAATTTTAATGTCAATCGGTATTATCTCTCTTCCTTGAGGAGCTTCTTTGTTTGCTTTAACAACGCCCTTGACAGCGATAACATCTTCTCTCCCAAGATTTTCAAATTTTTTAAAGATATTTGGTGAAACTACTCCTTCTTTTGCAGTTATTTGTAAGAAGCCTTCCCTATCCGCTAATTTAATGAATTTTAATTTACCTATATCTCTAAGCTCTCTACACCAACCCATCACGATAACTTCTTGTCCATCCATCTCTGTATTGATTTCATTAGAGTAATGGGTCCTAATCCAATCTCCCAAACTTTCTATCATGCAATCACAAATTGTAAAATATTATCCAAACTATAAACCATATGAATATGTAAATCCAACCACCGTTTGACAAAAACCATTTGAACTTCTCATTTATCTTGAAAACCCTCTTGAATACTTCAGCTCCTATGTAAAGGAAAACAATAGCTAGTGTTAGAGCTAGATAATTGTTTTTGAAAAGATAGCTTACGTATCCAATTACTATTCCTAATAGCGTAAATGCTAAGGTTGTTTTATTTTCTGTTTTCATGCTTCACCTCTTTGTACAATTATACTTAATTATTTATATTCTTTTAATGACTTCTGTTCTTTTTTAGATTTTAGGCTATCTACAGTTACCCAGGATTGTCTTATATATTCCAAGAATTTTTTCTCTTTCAAGCATTTTTTAACAAATTCTATGCTTCTAGAGTCATGGGAATAACCTACACCGAAATCAAATCCGACTATCTTTTTTATTTTTTCCACTTCACTGTCTCTTTCGACTTTAGCGATTATCGAGGCTGCTGAACATACTGGGTAGCGCTCGTCACAATAGTTCTCAGCTATTATTTCAGTATGATTTTGTGCAAGATTTAAGAGTATTGCTTTGAATTTTCCAGTAGAGGCCTGTGGCGTGTCTACGTAAGCTTTGTCAGCATTTAACGCTTTTATTATCTGTGCCATTTTTTCAGCTTCTATGATATTTAGATTCTTTTCCTTTCTCATTTCATCTATTTCTTTTGCAGAAACTTTTAAGGCAACATAATCCTTGGCAATTTTCTTTATTAGCGGATAGAGCCGTTCTCTTTGATGAGGAGAAAGAACTTTACTGTCTTTAGCCCCTATTTTTCTTAACTTATCTTCGTCTTTTTCATCTATCATGACGCCTGCTATTACCATAGGACCGATGACAGAACCTCTTCTGGTAAACTAAAATTTATCTTAGTTTATTTCCAGCTTCGTCCAGTCCTAATATTGTTGTCATAAATTTTTTGCCCCCATTTGTTTTCCTCCATTTAGTTTGTCTATTATCTTTTTCTATCCTTTCTATAAATCCTTCTCTTTCTAGTTCCTTTAGCCTCCTTGCTATCGTCTTTCTCGGAATGTTAGTATGTTCTGATAATTTTATAACACCCCTTGAACTATCTAAATTAGAAATAATATCAACTTTCCTTTTTAACAAAACCTTATTGACAAAATCTTTTCTAGCCCAGTATCTGTTTCTATCTTCCCTAAAATAGTCTATCTTTCCTTCTTTTTTCAGTTCATTAAGCACAAGGCTTATATCAACCCAACTTACTTTCAAGTTATTCAACACTTCCTTGAATTTTCTTGGAGTTTTAAGTATTTCATAAACTTCTCTCTTTAACTGATTTCTAGAGATATTGATATTGTTATAACTTCCCATCATTTTCCTAAATTCTGCGTATTTTATGGGATTTAGAGAAGCGATATCTAATTCTTCAAGTTCGTTCAAGTTGTTTTTACCAGAAATCCAATACATCCTTTTTTCGTCATCGTATTTAAAAGTCAATTTAAATTTCTTGAACATCCTCTCTAGGAATTTGTTTCTTTTACCTTGGGATATTCTAACGATTCTGGTTCCATACTTTTGGTCGAATTTTATGTTGCCTTCGCCGGCAAAAAAACCGCGCAGTATATGTGCGGACAATTCTTTTCTGTCTTTTATTTTCTCGACAATATTATGCCAACTCTTTAAAAATAGTACATCCGATATTCTGTAGATATAGTATGGTCTATTTGCTCTTTCATCAGTATAAAAATTTGTTTTTATACCACCTATAGAGTTGTAAAGTTTTCTTTTTGAAGGAGAGTAAACATATATTCTCGGTTCATTTTTACCTTTATATATTTTCATAAATTGTTCATGAAAAAACAATATAACATCAATAGAATTATTTGTTATAGTTACTTCTCTTACTGTTTTGTTGTCTCCTTCGGCTAACCATAATCCAACACATTCTGCAATCTTTGTTTCATCAATCCCTAGTATTGTTGTCATATTTTTCACTTCAAGTTACATACCTTTATATAACTTTCAATCTCTTATAATTTTAACAATAGCGGGGTAGGGCTTCTATAGCCTTGCGAGACTATAGACCTGAAAGCCTGGAGTGCCCGTCGGGCTCATAAGATTACTAAGAAACCCGAAGGTCAGAGGTTCAAATGAGCTATAAATGCTCTGAAATTCCTCTCCCCGCTACCTTTTTTAATTAACGTCACTTATTATTTTCTATGAAATTAAAGGTTGGATTATTTTCTTTCACGAGCGATGAGGGATGCTCAATGATTTTTTTGGAACTTATGAATAATCATTTTTTTGATTGGGAAAAACTGATAGACTTTAAGTATTTCAAGCTTTTGAAATCAAAAGGCGAAATAAAAGATTTGGACGTTGCCTTTGTGGAAGGCGCGATTTCAACTTTCAAGGAAGAGAAAAGACTGAAGGAAATAAGAAAGAATGCTAAAAGACTGGTGGCCATAGGCAGTTGTGCTGTTAATGGCAGTCCATCGAATCAAAGAAATTTCTTTAGTGATGACACTAAAAAGGAGATAAAGATGGTAATGGATAACTTTGGGCATAGGGATAAGGTTTCAGCTTTGAATGAAATAGTAAAAGTTGATGACAACGTTCCAGGATGCCCAATGGAAGAGGACAATTTTTTAGAAGTTTTAAACAAATATCTGAAAGAGTTTAAAGTGATTTAATGCACGAAGATTTCGAGATTTCAATAGAAGGCTTAAGCAAAATAGAAGGTCATGCTTCGCTAGACGTTAAAGTAAGAAGAGGAAAGGTTGAGAACGTTAAACTAAAAATCAGCGAAAGCAAAAGATTTTACACTCAGGCTATCAGAGGTAAAACGTTTCAATCTGTTCCACAAGTAGTTTCTAGAATATGCGGGACTTGTAGCATAGCTCATTTGACCTGTTGCACAGAGGCTGTTGAAAAAGCTTTGCATATAGAACCTTCCGAACAGACTACTCTGCTTAGAAAGCTGATGACTTATGGGATGATGATAAGAGATCATGCAATGCATCTTTATTTGTTTTGTTTGCCTGATGTTTTTGGGAAAGATTCTGTTCTTGATTTCGATGAGAGGCAGCATGAGTTTGTTCATCATGCATTTGAGGTAAAGAAAGCAGGTAATGACCTGTCTAAACTTATTGGCGGAAGAGCAATACATCCACCTTATGCACAAGTTGGACAGTTTTCACACTTACCTGACAAAGAAGAGACGAAGGATGTTATTAAAGAGCTGAAAATAGTCAGGTCCAACGTCTTTGAATTAGTGAGAATTTTCTATGATTGTCCCTTTTCTTTCAGGAAAAAGACAAGATTCGTGGCATTAACAACTCCTGACTTTAGCTTTTTGGAAGGTGTAATAAAGTCTTCTCAAAAAACTATAATTCCTGAAGAACACTACTGGGAGCATTTACATAGAGTTATAATTCCTTATTCCCAAGCTGCTGGCTATCAATTCGAAGGAAAAGACTTCATGGTTGGAGCATTGGCTAGGATGAATCTAAACAGGGAAAAGCTTCATAAGGAGACTAAAAGAGATTTAGCAAAATACCTTAGAATGTTTCCCTCTGAAAACATCTACCATAATAACTTAGCTCAAGCAATTGAAATCATGCATTGCATAGACCATTCAATAGAAATTCTCGAAAGCAGTGATTTTAAAAAAGAACCTGATAAAAAAGTGAAAATAAAAGAAGGAAAAGGCGTAGGAGTAATAGAAGCGCCAAGAGGAACACTCTATTACGCTATTGATTTAGACAAAGATGGAAAGATTCTTTATGGAAACTTAGTCATACCAACTGCGCAGAACCAGATAAAAATGGAGAATGATATCAGAACCTTGGTCTCTAGAAACTTGGATAAAGATAAGAACTTTATACAATATGAAATTGAGAAATTAATAAG
>CAZYZB010000025.1:0-12502 GCA_964651405.1 uncultured archaeon | reverse complement strand
CATACTTGCTCCTTCTTTATGATGTTCTTCAGTTTTGTGTTCAACATGTTCATGCTTTTCTTCTGTTTTCTGCTCTTCAGTCATCTTTTAACATACCTTCCTCTTTTTTCTATATCATTTAAGGTATCTAAAACTTTATTAAACTTATCATTTGTTAGTTTATAACCTTTTATAAAACCTTCCCATAATATATCCAAATACTTGAAGTGAGTTGATTTGAAGGCCTCCTTTAGGACAGACAAATCAGTTGCTAAATCTTCTATTCTGTTTGAGAAATCGCCCAAGCCAAAATCTATGAAGAATATTTTATTGTCCTTTAGAATCATGTTACTTGTAGTCAGATCGCCATGGACGATGCCATTCTTGTGCAAGAGACCGACAGCTTTCCCTATTTCTTCAGCTTCTTTCTTTCTATTTTTGTCGTCTGTCTCGTTTAAAAATTCTTTCAATCTCCTTCCTTCAATAAGTTCCATTACAATTTTGAAGCCTTTCTCATCGATTGAAAATATCTTCGGTGTCTCTACGCCTACACGTTTTGCTTCGTTCAAGAGCTTTGCTTCTTTTCTAGTTCTTAGTTTTCTCAGCTTCTCATCAATTTCTTTCAGCCTATAATTCTTCTTAATTCTTTCCTTTACAAGTTGATTATTTTCTAAATATAGAACAGCTTCAGCTCCGCGTTTTATTATTTTCATGGAATCATTTTTTTGATATTAGATAAGAAGAAGCTAAAATTATAAATGCTCCTATTATTTGAATTGCGTCTATGGATTCACCTAGCCACATATAGCCTATGGTTGCTCCAACAACAGCTGACAATGATAATAAAGAGCTAACTATCCAGGGTTTAGCTTTTCTCAAAGCAGCAAAGTACAGATATAAGCCAACCACCGAGAATGACAATACGTAGCTTAATATCAACCATGCATTAGTAGAATTTATTGGGAATGGATTAATCGGTAAAAATAGCATAATCAAAAATAATATAAAACCACCAATAAGATTATTTACAATCGTTATGGTCATAGGGCCTATTTCTTTTCCAATCCTTTTTGCTGGGACATACGCATAAGAAAAGAACAATAGAGAGAGTATCACAAATAAATCCCCAATCTGCATCTGACTAATCGACTCGATATTGCCACTCGTGGACAACAGAAAGGCTCCAAAAACCATTAAAAGAATCAAGGAAATTTGTTTAAAATTTATTTTATCTTTTAGAAAGACATAGCTTATTATAGTTACAAATACTGGTTCTAAACGCATCAAGAAAGAAGAGCGAATCGCTGTGGTTAAGCTAAAACCATAGACAAGTAATAAACTTCCTATTACAGGCCTAGCTATTACGATTGACATCGAATCTTTAAGATGCTTTGTTAAAGACTTCTTAAACTGAATCTTCTCCTTTGCAACTATGCTTATCGCTATTAGAAAAATGACTGAAATCAGAGATGAATAAGTGGTTACTTGAAACACACCAATCTCTCTAGAAGCTAGAACTGCTACGGGGACTGATAACCCAATAAATATTGCAGATAACGTTGCAAGAAACTCTCCTGATAATTTCATTTAACATTCCTCTCTTTTTTCAGTTCTTCATAAATCTTTACAAGAGTTTCGATTCTTTTAGGCGTGTTGATATCTTCTCTCGACCAGAATTCCTTTAGCTTTTTTTTATTTGCTTCATCCTCATCTTCGTAATCAACCAGTTGTATCATCATTTCAAGTTTGTCAATATCTTTACAGAATTTTGCCTCTACAGTTTTTTCTTCTTCCATTTCGTTCCATAATAAAAGATAATTGCTTCTCAAATCCTTTGGTAAAAGTGAGAGAGCTTTTTTAACAGCTTCTCTTTGCTTATTATTTAACTCTTCTTTATCCATTTTTTCCTTGACCAATGTTGTAATATCACCAGTTATTGATTCTTCTATATCATGCAAAAGAAGCATCCTCATAACCTTTTCTGTATCAAGGCCTTCCAAGTCAGCAAGTACCATTCCAATTAAAACTGTTCTGAAAGAGTGGTCGGCGATGCTTTCAGAGTTTTTAACTCCTCTCATTTTCCATCCGGTTCTTGGAGTTCTTTTTAACTTTCCTATTATTTTTGCAAACTCTATAAAGTCTTTTTCTTTCATATGAATCACAGAGGAATCTCGCAGCAGAACTTATTTAGCATTTCCTTAGAATAAAGCTTTGGTAGAAGTTTGTTATACCACAAGTCAAAAACTAATTTTTGGTCTATAGTAGGCATAGGCCTTCCTTGATTTGCTTTTTCTCTTATGTTTATTACAGCTCCTGGATAGTTCTTAATAATAAGCATCTCAACCCTTAATGGCAAGTTTTTGTTAAGCTCTTGCAATCTCTGAACGAATCCTTTGGCTTTTTTCTCAACATCATCATTATAGATTAGCGCTGGAAGATATACATAAAAATCAGTTTTCCAATCCAAAAACAACTTTGCTGCTTCAAATTGTTTATCATAGAACTTTGGTTCAGCTCCTGTTAAAATAGAAAAATCTTCTTTGCAAAATCCTTTGAAGCAACCAACAACTCCAACATTTCTCTTTTTCATTATGTTCTTCAAATCACTTTCTATATTTTCTAAATACTTTGTCATAGAAAGATTCGTATCAATCCAGATGTAAATCTTCAAGTCTCTTTTCTCAATTTCATTATAAATATCAACTATTATTTCGGGTATTATTGTTGGTTCACCACCAGTAATTCTTATTACATTCATAGGTTCCTTTGATCTGGATTTTGCAGATAAGAAATAATTCAATATTTCTTTTGGGGAGAAAAACTTTCCAAAAGCTGGATTAGCTAAATTTATTTCTGGTGGTACATAGCAGAAATTGCATGAATAAGTACATCCACTTAATTGAACTGCAAAAACTTTGTTATAGTCTCTCGGGTCTTTTCTTCCAAAAGCAAGCGCAGCAGAATAAGGTGGATTTTGATATTCTAGCTTTTTAATCTCATCTATAGGCCTTGACCAGAAATTTTCTACAAGCCCTAAAAATTTTGTCGACCAAACTTCTGAAAAAGGAGCCTTTAGCCACTCATTTTCAAACTCGTTATCACCGCTTATGTAATTCTTATATCTAAAATACATGTCAAGAATTTTATTTGGATCAGCTTCTTGAACACTTCCTCCTATCCTCGTGACTAGATATTTTCCATTCTTCATCATCTTAGACCTTACCAGTTCAGCTCTTTTTTCAGGATTAAACATAAAAATCACGAAGCATATTTAATTTCAGAGAAGCTTTTTTCTACTTTCAAATCTCTTAAAATATCATTTAGAAATACTTTTAAATCAGCAACCTTGCCTCTTTCTATCTTTATATTATAAAGAGGTTTCCAATTTCCAATTAACTTTCTATTATTGAATAAATAGCAATAAGTCTTATAGTTAAAGGCATTTAGAGTCTCTACAATATTCCCTGCTAAACCTTTAGATACTGTAGCAAAGCAGAAGCAGTCCTTCAAATAACCATCACTTAATACTAGTCCTAATAAAAAGCCTTTTAGAAAACCTTTAGAATACCCACATATACCTGTCTTTAGACTAATGGTATACACCTTTCTACCTTCAGGGTCGTAGCTTAGGTATTTATCGAAAAAGTAATAGATAAATTTCGAGTCAATTTTTAATGTTGCGCTGTTTCCTTTGCGATTGCTGGAATATAGTTTCGGTTCTTTTCCAAAGAGCTTTCCGTACAAGAATTTTATGAATTCTATTAGATTCCTATCGTTTTTGCTTAGGTATATTTTTACAGTAAACGCTCCATTTTTATCTACATATCTTGATCCATCTCCAGCCCATAGTCCTACTAGCGTTCCTATTGTCAGCTGACTTCTATCCTTAAGGCCATTTATTTTTGCATGTCTTCTTACAATATCAGATATGTTTAGGTTGTCATAAACGGTTGATCTAGGGATGCTATACTTCCTACTGATGGTTCTAATAGAATCACCGGATTTGTACATTTCGCATATCTCTTTTTGCAATTCGGTTTTCATGAACTAACCATAAAAATGGGTAATGGGCGAGGAGAGATTCGGATTCGAGAACCCTTACCCAAAAAGGGTTTCTCTCGACCTCTTGATTATCAGTCAAGCGCTCTACCAGACTAAGCTACCCGCCCATAAAATAAGATATTATTCCAATACTTTTAAATATGAATTTAATATTTTGGTTTTAGCTTAGAAATAAAATAAGTTATTACCACAGAAATGACAGTAACTATAATTGCAACATAGAACTTGTAAATAAGATTGCCAGTGGTTGCAAACAATGTGTCTATGGTTGTTTTTATAGCGTCATTCCAGCTTAAAGCAGCCACCAAACCTAAGGCAGAAATTATAAGCGTAGCAAAATTCTCTCTAAAAGCTTTAGTGAATTTAGAAACCTCGTGATTAATAATCATTTTTCTTTTTTGAATTTTCCATTCATTAGCTTTAGGTTCTGCAGCCTTTGCAAACAGTTTATTTTCTGCCATAGAATCACTGGGTTAGTTATTAGTAAAAACATATTCTTAAAGATTTTTATTCTAGAGAAAAAATGGACTGGCCGAGATTTGAACTCGGAATCTCTACCTTGCGAAGGTAGCGCCTTTCCGTTAGGCCACCAGCCCAATATTTAAATTATAATTATGAGACATAATTTATATGCTAGTTTCAGCTATTTCAGACTTGGATACTCTAGGAATGGACTTGGAACCATTTTTGGATATCATTAAAACTGCAAAAGAACCAGACATATTTCTCTTAGCAGGAGATATGTATGACTATAGGACTCCAGAAAATTATGGCTTACTGCTAGACTTTATTAAACTTAAGAAATGGACTTGTCCGATAATCGCTATCTATGGAAATCATGAGTTTGACGAGGATATCGATGAAATAAAGAAAATATGTGGAAAGAGAATAACCTTTCTTGATGAGGAGAGCATAGAATTAAAGATAAAAAATAAAAGCATAGGCATAGTTGGCTCAAGAGGTTCTCTAGACTTTCCAACTTGGTGGCAATCTACTCATGTTCCAGACATAAGAAAGGCTTACCTTGATAGAATAAAAAAATGTGAAAAACTTTTACAAAACCTTGAGGTCGATATAAAAATTCTTTTATCTCATTATGCACCTACATACAAGACGCTTGTTGGTGAAAACCCGAAAATATACAGTAGCTTGGGCTCTAAGAAATTTGAGAAAGTTTTAGTGAAAACTAAAACAAACTTTGCAGTTCATGGACATGCTCATTATGGAAAGCCTATTGCATTCGTTGGTGGAGTTCCAGTTTTCAATGTGTCCTTTGAGGTTAATAGAAAAATAGTTGAGATCGACACAGACAAATTACCTAAGACCGGACTTCATAAGTTTGTAAAATAACAAAGATTTATTTATTTATCTCACAAGATTAGATAAAGTGGTTATATGGAGAAAAATTACAACCCCAAGGAAATCGAACCTAAAATTACAAAGTTTTGGGAAGAAAGCAAGATATTCAAGTTTGACAGAGAGGGTAACAAGCCAAGCTTTTGCATAGATACACCACCGCCATTCACATCTGGCATACCGCATATGGGACATGCACTTTGGTGGACTTGGAATGATGTTATAACTAGATACAAAAGAATGACAGGCTTCAATGTTCTACTCCCTCAGGGTTGGGATTGCCATGGACTGCCGACGGAGCTTCAGGTAGAAAAGAATTTTAAGGTTAAAAAATCAGAAAAAGAAAAGTTCTTGGATGCCTGCAGAATTTGGACAGATGACATGATAAAGAAAATGAAATCAAAAATGATTGAGATGGGTTATTCTTCTGATTGGGACTTTGAGTATTCAACTGACAGCAAAGAGTATATGGCATTTGTACAGAAGACATTGTTAAATTTGTTTAACAAAGGATTATTGAAAAGAGTAGAGCATCCTGTAATGTGGTGCACAAACTGTGGCACTACTTTAGCAAAAGCAGAAGTTGGTTATCGAGAACGGGAAGGAGTTCTTTATGATATAAAAATTCCAGTTGGAAAAGAACATATAACAATATCAACCACTCGCCCAGAATTCCTGCCAGCATGTGTTGCAATCTTCGTTCATCCTGATGACGAGAGATATAAGAGATTTGTTAACAAAAAAGCAACGCTGCCGATATATAACAGAGAAGTTCCTATTCTTTCAAACCAAGAAGTTGATACTACTTTTGGGACAGGAGTTGTCTATCTTTGTACTTATGGTGACGAGTCTGATATTAAATGGCAGAAAAAATTTGACTTACCTTCAATAAACATAATAACTGAAGATGGAAGACTAAATGAAAATTCTGGCTTTCTAAAGAGTTTAACAATAAAAGAGGCGAGAAACAAAATAGTGGAGGAGTTAGGAAACCGTGGTTTGATATTGAAAGAAACTAAGTTTAAACATAATATTATTTGTCATACAGAAAGAGCTGGCTGTGAAAACCCTATAGAATTCTTAATTAAAAAGCAGTGGGCAATAGAAGCCATGAAATTTTCCAAGGATATGATGGAAATGTCCAAATCAATCGAGTGGCATCCAGATTATATGCAAAAAAGACTTGCAAACTGGGTTGACTCAATGGATTGGGACTGGATAATATCTAGGCAGAGAGTTTATGGGACACCAATTCCTTTTTGGTATTGCGAGAAATGCGATAAAGTATTTGCACCAAAAATAGAAGAGCTTCCTGTAAATCCTTCTATTGAAGAATCAAAGAAAAAGTGTGATTGCGGTGGGAACTTGGTTGGAGAGACGGACATCTGTGATGGATGGGTTGACTCATCGATAACGCCGTTAATAATCTCTGGCTATTGGAAGAATGATGAAGGACTTTTCAAAAAACTCTATCCAAATGACATAAGACAGCAAGGACATGACATAATAAGGACTTGGGCATACTACACGATGCTTAGGTGCTTTCAGGAGACTGGGAGAAAGCCTTGGAAAAAGATTTTAATAAACGGAATGATTCTTGGTCCAGATGGAAGAGAGATGCATAAAAGTCTTGGAAATTTTGTGATACCGGACGATGTACTTTCAAAACAAGGTGCAGACACTATAAGGGCAGGATTGATAATGATGGGAGCCTTTGGGAACGACGTTCCGTTTGCATGGAAGGACATGAACTTCACTTTCAAGTTCTTGACAAAATTCTGGAACATCTTTAGGTTTTCATCAGACTACTTAATCAGAACTGACAACAAGCAGATAACTTTGATAGATTTTTGGATACTAACGAAGCTACAGAAGGTCATAGAAAAAGTCACCAAGAACTTTGAAAACTTTGAGTTCACAGAAGCTTTTGAAATATTACATAACTTCATATGGCATGATGTTGCTGACAATTATCTAGAAATGATCAAATACAGAATATTTGAGGACAGGGCTAAGGAAGGAGTTATAACTACTTTATACTATTTGCTCCTAACAACAACAAAATTACTTGCACCAATAATACCATTCATTACAGAAGAATTATGGCAGAACTTCTTCAGGAAATACGAGACCGAAGCATCAGTTCATATCTCTTTATGGCCAAAGATAATCGAGAGCGTCATAGACAAGGATGCAGAAGAAATTGGGGATATGGCAGTTGCAATAATCTCTTCTATAAGGCAATACAAGAACAGGAGAGGGATAGCTTTGAATGCTCCTATGGAGAAACTAACAATAGAGTGTGACGACAAACTAAAGAAGAGACTGGAAAGAGTTTTTGAAGATATTAAAGGAACTATAAAAGTGAAAGAAATCATATTTGGAAAAGGAGACATTCCTGTTGAGAATGTTCCTGTTAAGATAACAGTCTTAGTATAGCTGGTGATTCTATGGTAGAAGAACATATCTATAAACTAAGAAAAATATTGGAAGAATTAGAAAAGATTAGAGGAAGACATACAGAACTTGTTAGCGTTTATATTCCTGTTGGACATAACCTTCAGGACATTGTGAACATGCTTAGACAAGAATATACTCTGACAGAGAATGTTAAGAGCAAGACTGTGAGAAATAACGTTCTCGGTGCGATTGACAAGATACTTCAAGAATTACGTTTCTACAATAAGACTCCAGCGAATGGTTTGGTTCTATTTGCAGGAAATGTCTCAGAGGTTGAAGGCCAGGTTGATATTAAGGTTTGGAATATCGAGCCGCCTGAACCATTAAGAATTAAAAAATACTGGTGCGACCAGAAGTTTGAGTTAGAGCCATTACAAGATATGGTTGCAGAAAGAGAATTATACGGTCTAATTGTTTTAGACAACAGGGAAGCGACTATTGGATTGTTAAAAGGAAAGAAAATTGAGGCTCTTAGACAAATTGAATCAATTGTTCCTGGTAAGACTATGAAAGGCGGACAATGTGGAACCTATGGTACTTTGGTGCCATTGTCTGATGGAAACATTGTAAAGATAGAAGACATAAAAAATCATTACAATGTTAAGGCAGCCGATTTCAACACATTCTCTTTGACAGATTCTCCAGTGTTAGACATTTACAGAACTGAAAAATCTGAAGTTTTCAAAATAACGACTAAATGCCCTATGATGGAAGTAGAGACTTCCAAAGACCATTTCTTCTTTGTCTTTGAGAAAAATGAATTGATAGAAAAACCAGCAGAAGATTTAAAATTGGGAGACGTGCTTTTGATGCCAGAAAAAATAAAAATTGATGGAGAAACTCAAAAACTGAACACACATTATTTCTTTAGATTCAAAATAAATGAGAAGGGAAGAGATTTCTTAATATATAAAAGAAAGGAGCTTGCGTTATCTCAAGAAAAACTTGCAAATAAGTTAAACGTTCATCAATCTTTCATTTCTAGCTTGGAAATGGGAAAAAGACCTCTGCTTAATTTACTTGAAAAAGTCAGTAGAGTAATTAATTTCAATTTTGAAGAATTCAAATCTAGATACATAGAACCAAAACAAAAGGAAATATTGCCAGAGACACTATCAGCAGAACTTGCACAGATAATAGGATACTTTTTAGGTGATGGCAATTATGATAAGAACAGAGTTTGCTTCTCTGAAGGTGATAGAGAATTAGCATTTTATTACAAAGATAAAATAGAAAATGTATTTAACATCAAACCGCACATAAAATACAGAACTAATAAAAAGTATTATGAAATAAGAATATCTAGCCAAGTCATAGAGAAATACTTTAGAGGAGAATTCATAAAAGACAAGGATTCTTTAGAGACACTAATACCAGAAAAAATTCTAAAGTCTGATAATGGCATAGTAACAGCATTCTTGAGAGGCTTTTTTGATGCAGAGGGATATGTTTCAGAATTTGCTGGGTTTGGCATTAATAACAAGATTCTAGCCAAAGAAATACAGCTTATATTTTTACGTTTTGGGATTATATCAAGCCTTTCCGAATATGATAATAGAAGAAATCCGTATTCTAAAAAGCACAAATATACGTTGCGAATAATGGAAAAAAAGTCGTTGGAAAGATTCCAAAAACATATAGGATTTTCTCTTAAAAGAAAGCAAGAAAAACTAGAACAACTAATAAACAAAAAGTCAGACAAAAACAACGTAAGACGAATTCTGATATCGGGAACTAGAATAAGAAATTTGATAGAGAATTATGGCTTTAAAAAGCAAAACTTTCCGAAGGTCAGTAATTTTTTCTATGACGAAAGACAGATGAGCAAGACTGCATTTGAAAATTCAATTTTAAATGTCATAGACGATGAAGAACTTTGTTCAGAGCTAAAATCTTTGCTAGACTGCCAGCTGTTGCCAGTTAAAATAATGAAAATTGAAAAATATGAAAAACTAACCCCAATGATAGATCTAGCGGTTAAACATCAGAACTTCATTGCTAACGGCATATTTGTCCACAACTCTGCTCAACGTTATGAGAGAGTAAGGGAAGGTTTGATAAACGATTGGTATAAGATTATAGCAGAAAACGTTAGAAACTATCTTTCTAAATTTGTTCTTAAAGGAATAATACTTGGCGGTCCTGGACCTGCTAAAAATGATTTTCATGACGGTGGCTATCTCTTAACTGATTTAAAAAAACAAATATTAGGAACAAAGAATGTTGGCTATACTGACGAGCAGGGACTAGAAGAATTGGTTGAAAGATCGCAGGATATTCTAGCAGAGGCTGCTATTGCAAAGGAAAAGGCTTTGCTACAAAAATTCTTTGAAGAATTGAAAAAGGATAGCGGTTTGGTAACTTATGGCAAGAAGAATGTTGAAAAAGCTTTAGAAATGGGAGCGATTGAAATTATTTTAATAAATGAAGGAGTTGAGGAAAAAGAAATAACAGAAAAAGCTGAGAGATATGGAACAACAGTTGAAATAATTTCTAAAGACACGAGAGAAGGCGAGCAGCTATACCAGCTAGGCGGCATAGCTGCTATTTTGCGATGGAAGTTATAGTTATTTATTTCACCACACATTCTGTATGTGTGTTATAAGAAAAGCTGAGGTTATATAACTTGATGACATAATTAACAATATAGAAAATACTAAAATGACTTCTAAAACTAACCTTCTTCTCATCTTCAAGATATCACTACAATTATTTTATTGTTTTATTTACTTATCAATGTAAGGGTCCGATATTAGTGCAAGGCAGCATAGCTGCTATCCTTAGATGGAAGTTATGATTCATCAATACTTGATTATCTAAAATATTAAGTTATGGAGATGTTTGCGAAATTAGAAAGGCTGATGTGATATAGCTTGAAGACATAATTAAGAGTAAGGAAAATGCTAGAATTAAAATTACAAAAATTTTCTTTTTCATTTTATCACATTATCTATTTTACATTTTTAACCTTATTATAGTCTTCTAACTGGGCAAATAGTTATTGAGCAACGCATATTATCCATAGTCCAGCCATGAGTTGTTAATCTAAGTCTTATCAAGTTTTTGTTGGTTCGATGATTGTAAAGCACACAATAATCTCCATATGTGCTTGCTATTGCAACGTCTAAAGTAGCAACTGGACCATTAAGAGCTTCATAATTTTGATGAGTACCATCATTTCTAGTGCCCTCAACAAAAACGAAATCTTGTCCTGCTCCTCCAGATGGATATCCCCACTGGGTTCCAAGATATCCTTGAACTCTGTTATAGTCTGACCAAGCATAGACACCACCATTTATACCAGTTGAAATCTGAGAAAGACGGAACTCGCATCCATACCAATAACAAAAGCTGATATCTATGTCGTACCAATTTGTTATAACTTGAGCTGAAGATGCCTGAGAATAATCTACATTTTTACAACTTTGTACGTCTCCATATGAATCGTTTATTTTTCCATTAACTTCTAAATAATCATATATTCTAACTTTTCTAGGAGTACCTGTACCTGCACCAACTATATCTAAGGCGTCATCAAATGTTTGATAACCAATTTTACCAGCATTGTATTCCTTAGTTACTCCTGCTCCAAATTCTAATACATTGTTACTATCAATTTTCATATTGCCTGCTAAATGCAACTTTGCTGAAGGATCAGTTTTTCCAATGCCAATATCTCCGCCTTCTGGTTGTAGGAGAAGTCTATAGTTTCCAGTTCCGATTATAGATGGATTTCCTCCTGTCTTTACCTGTATTACACCACCATTTGTAGTTGTATCTTCGTACAAGAGCAGTGACACATCACCACTTTTAACTTCCAAACCTTTTGAATTACTTTGAGCATTAGCTATTGTAACTCTAGCAGGAGGCGTTGTTGTTCCAATGCCAACATATCCATTATCTCCTTTTATTACCATTTGTCCATTGGCGGTTTGGAAATTAAGTCCATAATACCCTGCTAATTGTGTTGCATAATATGTTGGTTGACCCGTCCATAAAGATATGCTGCTCGTTCCTATTCCATACCAAGGGGCATTGTTAACCAAATCGCTAAACGTGCTAGACACTTTAAGACTAGTAGCTCCAGCACGGCCATTCACATCCAAAGTTCCACCAGGATTCGTTGTTCCAATGCCAACATATCCATTATCATAAATTGTTGAATTTCCTACAGTGGTAGAACTAGTCCATTTAGTTAAATTATTTATAGAGCCTCCACTTAATCCCCCTGTTGCTGCTTGCCAAGAAGCCAAACCGGAGGCATCGGATGTTAAAACTTTGCTTAAGCCTGGTGTACCTCCAGTAATTTTGATTTGACCTGCTACTTCTAATTTTGCTCCGGGAGTTGTCGTCCCGATGCCAACGTTGCCAGATGGAACAATGACGTTGCCGCCATTCTCTACATAGAATAGATTTGCTGTGTTCGCCTCATTGTTGATAAGGAACAACTGGGTGGCCACTAGGTTCATGCCGATAGTTCCTCCAGCGTTTCGCCATATTGTTCCGCCTTGACCAGCTGCTGCACCGCCGCCCAGCTTGAGATTCCCAGTCACTTCAAGCTTGGCCCCTGGACTCGTCGTCCCGATGCCAACATTACCACTAAAATACTGATAATTATTTCCTGAGCTATCTATTCCAAATATCG
>CAZYZB010000024.1:0-13254 GCA_964651405.1 uncultured archaeon | reverse complement strand
AACTTTTATTATAAGTTTAGACTATCATTTATTATGAAAGGCATATATCCTACTTTATCTCACAGCGTACTTTTGCTGTTAGGTTTGATAGCAATGAGCTTGATAATATCCTCAATTTATCTTTCTTTATCAAGAATTGAGAGAGACTTGACTACAGTTGAACTAAACTATTTTGCAGATTCCATTAAAAGTAAAATATTAGAAGTATACAGTTTAGCTAATCAATCATCAAACTACACTACAGGCTTGTTTGAATTGAATTTACCTGAAAAGATAGGCAATAAAAAATACAGTATAACATTAAACCAAGATTTATTGCTAGTTAATACGTCCGTTAGGAACGAGCAAGTTGAAATAAGTCGAAAACTATCTATCGATGCTGAAATAAGTGGAGCATCTCTTATGCCAGCTTCTATTAAAGTAGATAAACAAGATGAAAAAATAAGAATAGGATTGATTGGATGAGTCAAATAGATTTTGCAATAGCAATCTTAATGATGATAAGCATTTTAACTTATTCAGTAATCTCTGTTTCAAGCAAACTAACGAATGACTTTAACTTATTTACAGCAAAGAAACTAGAGGAGTCTGCATCCTCACTTTCAAAGCAGCTTTTTAACATACAAGACAGTAAAAGTTTAATCTCAAATTTTAAAAAAATCCAAGTTTCTTTTAAGGAAATAGGTTCTTATCCTCATACAGAGACACTTAGTGTAACGATAACTCCTGTTGTAAACAAAATTCACGTTTATGATATTTTTTTAAATGAGATTACATATTCTCAAATAGATAACGGAGACAATGCTACAATCTCATTTGAATTAAGTTTTTCTTCAAATGAGAAAAAATATGTAAATATCTTTTATGATGATGCTCCAACTACTAAAATTACTTATACAAGCAATATTATAGAAACTAACATAACAAGTGTGATTTTGTCTGAAGAGGATGTTTACGTTCTTTCAAAAGAAAAATGCTCAATATTAAAGAGTTTAGGCTATAATGAGGCAAGAGATCAGTTTGGTTTTTTAAATAATTTTAATGTTTCTGAATGTGATTATGGGATTGAAATCCCATTAACAACAAATGTGATAGCTAAATCAATTCCATTGCTTGTTGAAAGACAAGATGAGACAATTTATCCAAGTTTTGTTAAATTGAAGGTGTGGTAATGAAAGGTATGATGCATACATTAGAAGCAGTTTTAGGGTCAGTTTTAGTTTTGGTTGGGATAATGATGATTTTCCCTGTCCAACAGGTAAGTGAAATAAATTTTTCAGAAATCGGATATTCATGTCTTAATTACTTGGATCAAAATGGCTTGTTAAGATACTATGCAATAAACAACATGAATACAGAACTTAATGATAGCTTAAAAGTTTGCTTACCTGCAGTGGCAAATTTTAAGTTTAAAATTTGTTCAACTTCAGACTGCATAGATAATAGCATTCCTTATGACAAGACAGTTTACCTTTCTAGCTACTTAATTGCTGGAGAAAATATCTATAATAGAAAGTTAATTAACCTTTGGACTTGGTCAAAATGAAGGGCCAAATATTTATAATAGCCTCGATTCTAGTTTTATTAGCCTTATTTATAACTAGATTAAGCACTCAGACGGTTGATGTAAGACAAGACGAGTTATTCTATGAAAGCTTTACAAATCTTAAAAATGAATTAATAAAGACGATTGATATTTCACTTATAAATCAAGATTCTGTTTCAGCTAATTTAAATAATTTTATAGATTTTTCAACAAATGTTTTTAAGAAAAAAGGTTATGTAGAAAACGTTGCTTATTCAATCTCATCAGGACCTACAACCATAGTTTATATGAATGTCTCTCTTTCTTCAAGAAATTATTATTTGATAGAGAACTTAATAATAAACAGAACGGTGTACACATGAAAGGCGTAGACGTATTAATAGCAAGTGTTTTAATTCTTATTATTTCTATTACTGCGGTGTTCTTTGCCTTGCAGCTTGGTGGTCCTTCGACCCAAAGGACAAAAGAAATACTTTTGATGCAAGAAGGAAAAAACAACCTAGTCTCAATAGACAATGTAATTAAAAATGTTTTAGCCGAAGGAGAAGGATCTACAAGAGTTTTAAGATTTAGCATTTCAGGTGGATATTATAAAATCGACAATTCAACAAATTCTTTAATATTTTCTATGGAATCAGCTGGGCAAATAATTGCAGAAGGAGCTTCTAAAATAGAAGATGAAATCAATTTTACTGGAAAAGCTGGCATTATTTATCTAAACTTATCTTATGACAATGTTCAGATTGTTGGTAAAGATGAGTTTGGAAGAGGTTACCACACACTAACAATAAGAAACATCGGTTATAATAACACAGTTCAAAAGCAAATGATTTATGTTACATTAACTCCTCTACCTTCACCAACAGTTGTAACATTTACTAATCAATATAACCAAAACGGAATTCCTTATTTATTTAGTGGGACAGAAGTTGGAGGAACACCAAATAATTTGAATGATTTGGGAGTTAACACATATGATGTTCAAGAGATTTATAAAAGCTCAATTGGAGATGGTATTTTAGTCTATGGCGAGGGAACAGTCCAAATGCCTAGATATAGATTATGGAACGAGACAAGCCAAACTTGGAGTTCTGAACTTAGTACCGGTTCGGTTGGAGGGACAATAGAATGGGTGTCTGTTAAAGCATCTCCAGTAAGAGATGAATATGTTCTTGCAACAGCAGATGCATATGATGATATTAACATACAAGTATATTCTAATAAAACTGGAGCATTATGCTGGCATAATGGTATAATTTGTGGTTCTGTTGTTGAGTTGACAGCAGCATCTACAGCAGCTAATGCACATAAAATGGATTTAGCTTATGAGCAAAATAATGGCAGGGCTATATTAGTATATTCAGATAACACATCAATCCCAAAATATGTAATTTGGGATGGAGATCATTGGTCATCACAACAAAGTGTTCCAGTAACTAGAACATCAGGCATAGTGGAACGGATTAAGCTTTCAGCAAGACCAAACAGCAATGAGATTGCTCTAGCATATTCAGACTCTAGAGACAGTTTGAATGCCATGATATGGGACGGAAACTCGTGGGGTTGCGAGCCACCTTCAGCATTGAGTGTGGATTTATATTATCCTGATTATAGGAAGTTTGATGCTGATTATGAACAGCTATCTGGAGACTTGTTTATTGCTCATAGCATAAACAATACTGAAGACTTGAGATATACAACAAAGCCATCAGGAAGTTGCACATATTCAACTGCTCTCCAAGCAGCTTTCAATGAAACAGGAATGATGATAAGCGTTTCTCCTCAATTTGGAAGTGATTATATTTTAGTTTCCGAGAGTAATGGTGGCAGTCAAGATGATTTGCAAGCTTCTGTATGGAATGGAACTTCTTGGTTAAAATTTGGAGCAAATGATACAACAATATATGCATCAGAAGCTGTTCCAAACCAATTGCATAGTGTAGCATGGGCAGGATCAAGTCCTATTGGTATTCTAGTATATTCTGATGCTGCTACAAACACTGTTATCGACTATTACATATACAATAAAACTTCTAACTCTTGGATTACATCTTCTGATTTTTCACCAACACCTCTTCTAAGCGATGAGGATAACAACATATTGACGCTAAGCTTTTTGGACCAAAATAAAACAATGGTTATAATAAAAGATGAGGCTGCTGACTTGTGGGCTAAAGTTTTTGGTGGCAACACTTTGTCTTGGGCAAATACAGAAGGCGGTTCTGCTCTAGAAACTACAACATCGTCTCTAGAATTTCCTAGTTTTGATTTTGCTTTTAAGCCAAAAAGGTATAACTTAGAAGTTTGGTACAACTCTTCTTCAATAAGCTATACAGGATCTTTGTATTCAATTAATATTACTATAACTTTCACAACCACAGAAACAGACTTTTATGAATTACATATTTATGACTTTGCAAATTCACAATGGGTTTCAAGCGGATGTGACTTTGGTAATGTTTTGGCAAACACACCAACTAAATGGTGGTGCGCTGAGACAGCAAGTCCTTCAAATTACGTTTCATCGAACAACTTAATTATGATTAGAATTATCTCAACAGCAGACAAACAGCAAGGTATTCTTAAAGAAGATTACATACAGTATTATGTCACTTACACACAATAATCTTTATATACAACTTTATTCAAAATAAGACTTGACAAACATGAAAGGAATATCTCCTTTAATAGCATCGGTTTTGCTAATAGCGATAACAATGACATTGGCAGCGATTTTAGCTACTTTTGTTTCAAATTATACGAGACAACAGCTATCTGCTTTACCATCTTGTGTTGGTGGAACCTTGACTTATGCAACAGCTGAATATCCGAAAATAGAAGATGGAGGCGACACTGTGACAGCAGTTCTTGAGGCAGGAAATGTTGATTTGGGTCCAGGATTTACTATTGAAGTGCTTCACTCAAATGGAAATGTTGATACTGCAACAAATGCGGCTGTTACAATAGCTTCGGGCACTGCAGGCAAAGTTTCAAATTCCACAACATTTTCAGGTCTTACAACATCTGACAAAGTAAGATTCACAGCAAAGAACTGCCCATCTGTTAGAACAGAATGGACTAATCTAAAGTAATTCAGTGATTAGGCGCTATAGAGCACTTTTTAAAGTTATTAATATATTTTTTCTATTTTTCTTTAAATTGTTTTATTTATATACTTACATTTTAAATTAAATTACAACTAAAATTTATGGAGGCGGTATGAATGGCTTACGAGCATACAAACAGCAAAGGTCAGAAGTATTGGTTGCATGGAAGAGGAAAGTTATTTTTCTTCTCTAAGAATCAAGAAGGTGCGATTGATTTGCCTGCTGAAATGGAGGTTTTTGAAAATCCAAGAACGCACTTGCCTATGGTTAGACGTAAAAAATAACTTCATTAGATTGAAACATAAAAAATCATGTGAGATTGCTATGAAGAAAAAGAAAGTATCTAAAGCACCTTTAATAGCGTTAGTTTTACTAATCCTATCTTCTATAATGGCTTATTCAATTGTGAATTTGGTTGAAATAGACGAGTCAAAATATGTTGTTGCAGACTATCTTAAAGTCTCAGGAACGACTGTCCTTATAGGAAACAACTGCACTGCTATAGTTGCTGAAACATCCTTAGAAAGAGCAGAATCAATAGAATCTGGCGTTAAAGGCGTTATAAACGAGAGACCAAACACTCATGATACTCTTGTGGCAGTTCTAAAGAGCTTTAACATAACATTAGATTCTGTGATCATGGAAAGTTTTGATGGCAAATTCTACTATGCAAACCTGATTTTAATATCAGGTGATAAAATACTGAAACTAGATACAAAGCCATCAGATGCAATAGCAATAGCAGTTAGAACAAACTCCACTATATACATAAACAAAACAATGCTCCAAGAGATTGGTAAAGACATATGCCAAGAGATTGTAGAACCATAGTTATTCTAAGCATATATTACAATCTTTTAGCTCAGGGAAATATTTTATATGGAATTCGCACAATATCTTTTTCTTTCTTGTTGTTCTGCAAATATCGCAAAAAGCGTTTAAGGCAGTCAATGAGTTTAATTCTCCAGAAGCAATTCTGCCTGAAAATTTCTCTATTTCATCCATGATGCTTTTATCCTTTTCTATAGTTTTTACCTTTGATCCTCTTAGCTGTCTCATATATTGCGATATAGCAGCTTGAGATAGGCCTAATTTTGAGGCAGCATTTTGTTGCGTCAGCTTATATTTTTCCATAAGAGTTTTAGCAACTAACGCGCGCAGAGTCGGCAAAAGATATTGCGAAGCAATCTCACAGTATGGTTTCATTATAACACTGTTATATATTTATAGCACATATTTAAATCCTTTATTGGATTAGCTATCTTATCTGTATTGCAAGAAATCACATTTTACGACCATTTAGTGAGTATTTAAATACTTTTCTATGCATACAATTATTAACCACAAAGTGGCAAACTTTAAATATTAAACATAAATATTAATTAAAGTGATAAAATGGTAGTTACACAGCAAATATTGGATGCATTAAAGCAAATTGGTTTAAATCTATATGAAAGAAAGCTATGGGTTGCTTTAATTTCCAGAGGAACTTCTACGGCAGGCGAATTGTCTTCATTAGCAAAGGTTCCACACAGTAGAACTTACGATGTTTTAGAGTCTTTAGCAGAGAAAGGGTTCGTAATGTTACAAACAGCAAAGCCGCTTAAGTATGTTGCGATGGCTCCTAACGAAGCTTTGGAGAGAGTTAAGAAAAAAATAAAAGAAGACATGGAAATAACAGTAGATAGAATAACTCAGTTCCAAAAATCTCCTGCTTTGAAAGAATTAGAGAGAATATACAAGAAAGGTGTTGAATTAGTAGAGCCAGGAGAAATGACAGGATCTTTGAGAGGAAGAAACGCCATGCATCAACAACTAGAAACTTGTTTTAAGAATGCAAAAAGTAGCATTTCAATTTTAACAACAACAAAAGGTTTAAATGATTTACAAACAATTCACAGCGATATTCTAAAGAAAGCATCAGATAAAGGAGTTAAAATAAGAATAGCAGCACAATACGGGAAAGAGCATTTACCATTAATAGAAAAACTTAAAGAATTTGCAGAAGTAAAGAAAATCACTAAACCAGAAATAGCAGGAAGATTTTGTGTTGTTGATGGATCTCATGTCGTTATGGCATTAACAGACGAGGAAGTTCACCCAACCCAAGACTTGGCCTTTTGGACCCAAAGCGAGCACGTGGCAGCAGATGTTTTAGGGCCAATGTTTGACTTTATCTGGCAGAAGATTGAAGCTGATTAATAAATCAAAATATAATTCTATTTTCTATAAGTGTTAATGCCCCTTTATTTAAACAAACTTAGGTCTTTTAGTTAAAAATTTAGGAATTGACAAAGCTTTGAATGGATAGCCTTTTGTCAAGTTCTCAATATTTTTAATTAATTCCTCTAAAGAAATGTTTTCTATTTTTCCAGTTTCTCTAATCCTTACAGCAAGTTTTCCAGATTCTTTTTCTTTTGAGCCAACTACAACTATGAAAGGTATCCATTCCATCTCAGCATCTCTTATTTTCTTCTGTATCCTTTCAACTCTGTCGTCTATATCAACTCTAATTTCATTTTTTTCCAGTTCTTTCATTAAATTTTCGCAATACTCTAAGTAACTGTCGTTTATAGGGCAAAGCCTAATTTGAACAGGAGATAGCCATATCGGAAGCAATGGATTCTTTCCTTCTTTTGAATCTGCATAGGCCTTTTCTAATAAAGCATAAATAACTCTTTCGATAGCGCCTGATGGAGAAGAGTGCAATATAATAGGATATTGCTTTTTATCATTCTTGTCAATATAAGTTATCCCATATCTTTCAGCATTTTCTACATCAACCTGGTCAGTCGACAGGGCAGATGCCTTATCAATATTGTCTATGAAATTAAATTCATATTTCAAAATAAAATAGAAAAACTTCTTTTCCCACATTTCTGCTAAAACTGGCTTGCCATGGTGATTAATTAAATTATTTATAAAATCTTTATTTTCCCCGTAGAAATCTTTAGTAAATCTTATAGCCATTTCATAATCATTGTCATTTATTCCGCAGTCTTTTAAAACATTCTTGCATAAATCAAATCTAATGAGATATTCCTTCTTAACTTGCTCCATATCAGCACACATTGCATGAACATCTGGCATGGTAAACGCTCTGAGTCTTCTTAATCCAACTAGTTCGCCGCTCTTCTCTCTTCTGAAGCTATATCTAGTCAATTCGTAAATCTTGAAAGGAAGGTTTTTGTATGATATCTGAGCGTCCTTAGTCATCAAGAATTGGCCAAAGCATGCAGCAAATCTTAAGAAAAATTCTTTATCATCAGACTTCACAATATACTGTCTTGCAGGAAACCTGTTCAAGTAGCTAGCCAAGATTGGATGGTTTAAGTCATACATTATAGGAGTTTCAACTTCCATTCCACCATATTCAACTATCCTCTGGGTCACGAATGTTTCTAATAAAGATTTAATAAGTCTTCCTTTAGGATAGTATCTTAAGTTGCCGGGATCGCTTCCAGGTTCAAAGTCAGCTATTTCCATTTTTTTCATTAATGCTATGTGAGGTGGCGTTTCCTTTACTTCTCTTGACTTTTCAATTTCATAATCAGCTAATTTCTTAAGCTTGACATGATTCTTAAAATCAAAATCTTCTATAGGAATTAGCTTGCCGTTAGTATCAAGAATATACCAAACTGATTTTAATTTCTCTTCAGCCTTTACTGCTTCAGGTATAGATTCTTTAATATCTCCTTTTGTAAATACTTTTGATTGTTCTGCTAGGGGATGACCTTTTATTTTCAGATTATATTGTTTGTTCCAACCAAAAGGAGCGCGATAAGTTTCTAATCCAGATTCTTTTGCATATGCTTCCATTTCCTTTAAGACTTTCAAAGCAAGTTCTGCGGTTGCTGGATTGTTAGATAAATGAACAAAAGGATAAATCAGAATTTTATTACATTTTATTACTTTCAAACTTTCCTTTATCTCATCAACAGCCTTTTTTGCTATAGCTACTGAGTCTTCTTTTTCAATTGCAGTAAATATTACAACAATATTCTCATATCTAACAGTCTTCTTCTCTGCTTCCTCAGCATTCCTTATTTCTTTTTCTATTGGCGTATACTCGATGAAATCCGAATGATTTTGTAAAATTCTCATAAGATCACTATTTAATACGTTTAATATATTTATATAATCTTTGATTTAAGTTATTTTATTATTGAATAGCCCCTTCGTCTAGCGGCCAAGGACATCGGGCTTTGGTCATTTGACTAAAGCATTGAGCTTTGCTATGAAAGAAACCCGGTAACGTAGGTTCGAATCCTGCAGGGGCTACTTTTTTAAAACCAAAACATTTTTAAAGTCTTATTTATAAACATGTAAATACATCAGTGATGATAATGGGACTGTTTAGCGGAAGAGAGATGAAAAAAAGAGCAAAAAGGTATAGATGGCTGAAGACTGAATTTAATGTTAGAATGCTTCATCTAAAAGAAAAGAAAGATCCTTTAGAAGGAGCTCCGCAAGCAAGAGGAATAGTTCTAGCAAAAAGAGCAATTGAACAAAAGCAACCACACTCTGGATTGATAAAAGTTGTTAGGGTCCAGCTTTTAAAGAACAAGAAAGAGATTACTGTATTTGTTCCAAAATCAGGAGCTATAAACTTTATCAACGAACACGACGAAGTCTTGGTTGAAGGCGTCGGTGGCTCACAGGGCGGGCCAGTCGGCTCTCAGCACGGATTGAGATGGAAAGTCATCAAGGTCAATAATATTCCTTTAGAGATGCTTAGAAAAGGTAAGAAAAAGAAAGAGGTTAAATAATGGAAGGCATAAAACTTTTTAACAAGTGGGAAATTGAAGGTATTGTTGTTAATGATCTTGGTTTGAAAAATTATATCAATCTAAAACCAGTCATAGTTCCTAGGACATTTGGTAGAACAGCAAAAAAGCAATTTCACAAGTCGCAGATGAATATTGTTGAAAGACTGGCAAATCATCTTTATGTCTCTGGTCATAGAGGTAAAAAGCATCTTATAACAAGCGGAAGAAATGTCGGAAAAACTTTTAAGATATGGACTGTTATTGAAGAATCTTTTAAGATTCTTGAGGAAAGAACAAAGAAGAACCCTGTAGAAGTTTTTGTTAAGGCATTGGAGAACGCTGCGCTAAGAGAGGAAATAACATCTTTCCAAGTAGGAGGAATAATAGTTAGAAAAGCTGTGATAACAGCTCCGCAAAGAAGAATTGACCTAGCATTAAGACTCATAGTTCAAGGTTCTTTCCAAAAAGCAACTAATAATATCAAAAGAATGGCCGATACTCTAGCAGACGAGCTATATGCTGCTTATAATTATGATCCTCAAAGTTCTCATGCAATAAGAGAGAAGGAAAGAATAGAAAGAGAAGCTGCTGGCGCAAGATAAAAATGAATCTTATATGGAAGAAGTTTTAAGGTATGTGTAAATAAATTTAAAATTGTGATAGAAAATACATGCTTATAGAAATTGTAAACATACCTAAGAACATGCCTAGCATAGAAAGATGCTGATTCTTGTGCTTATAGACATATGGCAGAAGCTCATCAAAACTTATGAATACCATTATTCCTGCTGTTGCAGATAGAATTAAACCTAGAACAAATTCATTTAAGAATTTATATAAAATAAGAAAACTTAGGATTGCACCAATTGGCTCAGCGATTCCAGATAAAAATGAGTATAACAAGGCTTTCTTCTTGCTTTTACTAGCATATAAAATAGGCATGGAAACAGCAATTCCTTCAGGGATGTTATGCATCGCTATTGCCAAGGCAATAAGAATTCCAAGTTTAACATTCGACACTGATGAAAAGAAAACCGCTATTCCTTCTGGGAAGTTGTGTATTGTTATACCGAGCAAAAGCAAAATAGCTACTTTATTTAATTTTCCTTTTTTCCTTTTATGTTCATCTTCTTCGTAAATGTGTGGTATCAAAATATCAATTAAATAAATAATAAGAATACCACCAAAGAATGATAGAATTGCATATAATAATCCAGTAGTTTTAATGCCTTGATTAAGCAACTCAGCAAATGATATGAAAATCATTACCCCTGCTGAAAAACCAAAGGCTATGCAAAGATAGCGAAATTTTGGTTTCTTTATTAGAAATATTAGAAGTCCTCCTATCAAGGTTGAAATTCCTGCTAAAAAAGCAAGCAAAAGTGCTGATGTATAAAGCATATAATAGATTTACAATTTCTAGTTATTAACTTTTCTTACTGGTAAATGAAATTATCTATGGAAATAACTAACGAGTTCTAAGTTTTCAAAAAGTTTAAATATGCTTGCATCTTATTATTTCAAATCGTGTTAATATGGCAAAAGAAGAATATAGTGATAAAGTTCAAGAATTGATGAATAATCCAAAGAATATTAGAAATATCGGTATCGTTAGTCATATTCACCATGGAAAGACGACACTTACTGACAACCTAGCTGCAGCAGCAGGCTTGATGGCTAGAGACTTGGTAGGGGATAGAATGCTTACTTGGGTTGATGATCAGGAAAGAGAACGTCTAATGACAATTTATGGTGCGACTGTTACAATGGCGCATGTCTATGAAAATGAAAAATATCTGATTAACTTGTTAGACACTCCAGGTCATGTTGATTTTGGAGCTGATGTTACTCAAGCGATGCGTGCAGTCGACGGTGCGGTTGTTCTTTGTTGTGCTGTAGAAGGAGTAATGCCACAGACAGAAACTGTTTTGAAGCAAGCATTGTCAGAAAGAGTTAAACCTATTCTTTTTATTAACAAAGTAGATAGGGCAATACGCGAATTAAAACTATCACCAGAACAATTGCAAAAAAGGCTAGCAAACATTGTTATTGATGTTAATAAATTTATTCAAAGGCATGTTGAGCCTCAGTTTAAAGACAAATGGATTGTTAGAGTCGAAGATGGGTCTGTTGCATTTGGTTCTGCTTTGAAAAAATGGGCAATTTCAGTTCCTTTTATGCAAAGATCAGGTGTTACATTCAAACAAATAATTGATTTATGCTCACAAGAAAGGGATGAAGAATTATCCAACATGGCACCGATGCACACGGTTGTTCTTGATATTGTTATTAAGCATTTACCTTCTCCGCTAGAAGCTCAAAAATATAGAATAGAAAAAATTTGGAGAGGTGATATAAGCTCTGAAATAGGAAAGCAATTGTACAACTGTGATCCTAATGGAAAACTAGCAGCAGTGCTAACAAAGGTTACTTATGATGTTCATGCAGGAATGATATCAACCATAAGAATATTTTCTGGTAAATTGTCAAGAGGTGAAGATGTTTATATTGTCAATACTGGTCAGACCATAAAAGTTCAGCAAGTTACAACATTCATTGCTTTGCGAAGAATACCAGTTGAGCATGCATTGTCTGGAAATGTTGTTGGTCTAGTTGGTTTGTCAGAAGCTGCTGTTGGTCAAACTATATGTAATCCTGGCTATCCAATAGAAGAATTTGAAGCAATAAAGCATATCTTCGAGCCAGTTGTTACAAAATCTATTGAGCCGAAGTATCCACAGGATTTGCCTAAATTAATAGATATTTTAAAGACCTTAAGCAGAGAAGATACAACCTTAAAAGTTAAAATAAACCAAGAGACTGGTGAAACATTGGTTTCTGGTTTAGGTGAGTTACACTTGGATGCAAAAGTTGAAAGAAAGATAAGAGAGAAGGGAGTGGAGATAGTTGTCTCGCCACCTATAGTCGTCTATAGAGAAAGTATTTTTGGCAAGTCGCCAGAAATAGAAGGTAAATCTCCAAACAAGCATAACAAGTTCTACATATCAGTCGAATCTGTCTCACCAGAAATTTATAAAGCAATGACAGAAGGAGTTATTAAAGACGCTGAAATCAAGGGAAAGAATCTTGAATTAAGAAAGAAATTAGTAGAATTAGGAATGGAGAAGGACGATGCGAAAGATGTTATTCTTATTCATAATCACTGTATGCTTTTAGATTGCACAAAAGGAATACAATACTTGAACGAGTCAATAGAAGATGTTAAAGCTGCTTTCATAGACATTACTGAAAACGGTCCTTTGTCTAAAGAGCCATGTTCAGCTGTCATTGTCAGGATACATGATGCAGAGCTTCACGAGGATGCTGTTCATAGAGGTCCTGCTCAGATAATGCCAGCTGTTAGGCATCCTATTATTCAAGGTATGCTTAAAGTTGGTGTTACATACTTAGAACCAAAACAGATAATTAGGATTGATACACCTCAAGATTATATAGGAAATGTTACAGCTGAGATAAACAACAGAAGAGGAGAAATTCTAAACGTAGAGCAGGAGGAATATTCTGCAGTTATAACAGCTAAAGTTCCTGTTGCTGAGCTGTTCGGCTTTGAAGGAGCTTTAAAGTCTGCTACTGCAGGCAAAGGATTCCAGTCCTTGATGGATGTTCTATTCGAAAAAATACCAAATGAAATAAGGGATCAGGTTGCAACTAGGATAAGAGAAAGAAAAGGACTTCCAAAAGAACTTCCAAAATCTGAAATATAACAAAAACTTTAAATAGCTTGCATATTAAAGATAAAAAGGTGATTAGATGGCTCAAAAACCACACTTAAACTTAGTAACAGTTGGTCACGTTGACCATGGTAAATCAA
>CAZYZB010000023.1:6817-14029 GCA_964651405.1 uncultured archaeon | reverse complement strand
TATGAACATCCTACAGTTAATAGGCCTGGTTTTATTGCAAATAGGTGCATTCTTCTTACTTGGACCTAGTGTCTTGATTTTATTTGGACTTGGATGGTTTGTTTTAGTCTCATCTGTCTTCTGGCTGCCAACAGGCCTAACTCTTGTCTTCTTAGGCATATACGTGTATGAGAAAAACAAAAGGGCTTAAATAATTTATTAACTTATTTTAGATTGTTGATAAGATGAGTTGTGCCGACTATCTAGCAGCAGGAACTTATGGTAAGAACATTACTGAAGATCATACTTCTGAAGATAGAACTTTAAGGTATGTATCAAATGGATTCGTATGTACAGGCGGCAGTATTAAAAGAATAATGCAATTCTTAGAACAACATAACTGTCATGACGTTCTTTACAATTTTTTAAATTTAAATGGAAAGAAAGGATATTGGATTAGTGGATTTAGAAAGGATAAGGACGGATCGCATAGAATTGCAGTAGACCTACCAGCCTTAAGCAGTAAAGAAAAACTTGTACTAAGCTTAAGAGGGAAAAATAACCAAGACCTATTAGACTTAGGAAGTGCTCTAGGAATTAAATTAACCTCTGAAGAGAAAAGTGCTTTATTAAAGATTTAAATTTTAATTTTTCTATATCCTATATATGGAAATTCTGAGAAAGATTCTACCGTGCAGATTCGAAGGTAATTTATGTTATGAAAAGAAAACAACCCTCTGAGCTGTAGAGATTGCGAAAGACATAGGCCTAAGCTGCCAATACCAAAGATCACTCCGGTTGTAATGAATCTTTCTAACTATCTAGCTTTTATAGAAAATGATTAAATCTTACTTCAAATGTTTAAATCTATACTTGCAAATATGTTTATTATGAAAGTGAGGTCTAAGTTATTTCTTGTAACGACGCTTTGGATAATAACACTAGCTATCCTAGTTATAGACCTCACAACATCTGCATTTAGGACAAAGCCAAGCTACTATTGTAGTGGGGATGAGTGCAACGTTATTTTTGATTACTTTATGCCAAACTGTATTGACTCTATTGTGACAGGTGACAACACAGAAACATTGATGACCTTTGACATAAATAATCTGAACGATATTTGCAGCATTACATGGACAGTTGATAAGAGCATCATAAGCGACTTTAAAGAAGGTGACTCGATGACATGCAACATGCCCATGGATTTGATGAAGGATAAAGAAAAATATGCTAACGAATTCTTAGATTATTGTGAAGGTTCATTCAAAGATAAGATGGCGATAGCTTCTATCTAATTTTTCTTATTTTGATGACATCTGACTGAAAAATCAGCAACCTTTCAAGGATTAATCATAAACTTCTTGAACGCATCCTCAACTTTTTTCTTAGTAACAAAGTTGCTATGACCTCTAAAGCCTCCACCGAAGCATTTCGGCACGTGCATCAGCTCATGTATCAATGTCTTTATCTTATTCTCATGGCTAAGCTTATCAAAATTCTCAGATATTATTTCTATGACGTAGAACGCTTTCGTGCTCATCGCAACTTGTATTATCTTTGGCAGGCCATGTATTCTAGCTATTGTTCTTCTGCTCTTTGAACCGTGGCTCCTTACGCATAGGATATTATCGGTGTCTATGTAATCAAAATTAAGTTTTGCTATTATGTCTTTCACAATATCTTGAATTTCATAGTCAACTTCATAAAACATGATAGTTATTTGCATTAGAACTATTAATTTATGACGCAAAAAATTACGATATGCTTTTAAATCCTGTTTGTTCTATATTCTTAATATGAAAGCTAGAAGCGGTATAGTTGGTTTATTAACAGGAGTAATAGGAGGCTTCTTTTGTAGTTTGTATATCATTTATGAAGCTCTTCTTCATCCCGAATTTAATATCCTATTTTCTTCATTATCTTCTATGGAAAATTTTATGATCCTTATGATATTTACTTTATCTTTTGGCGTTTTCGGCTTTGGAATAGGATATTTCTTAGAAAAAAGAAGTGAGAAGTTTAAACTCTGATAACTAAATTATTCTAATTAATAGTATACAAAACTGTTTCACTTGCAAAATCATCTCTAGGAAATCCGGTATGACTTGAATCAAGCGTGTAGGAGAGAATGAGAAAGCTTAAATCTTGTCTTATCATTATCTTCTGCGATGCTTCTTTTGCATTCGACTTACCATCTTTCCGCCTAATTTTCCCATAGGAATAACTTGCTTTGGAAACACTTAAAAGCCGGGAGCTCTAAACTGTAATCATGAAAAAAGCAAATATGACCTGGACGTTTTTAGAAATGATTGCCATGATTACTACTATGGCTGCTGCATATTACATATTCACGAAAGTGTTTATAGACGCATGGTCCAATACTTTTGCAATACTTATAATAATCTCTGTGTTTGTTATACGGATGTATTTCGCCTTGCTTTTCAGAAAATGAAACTTCTATTTTGGTGGCTTTTTGCCCTCTCTATAACATTCTAGACACATATCATAGCCTTGCTTTATTTGCCAGTCCTTAAGAGGGACTCCGCAGCTTTTGCAGTCTTTCTTTTCTTTCATTGTATCAATATTATTTTGATTTTCAAAGTCTATAAACATGTCAAGAAATAGCCCTAAACCCTTGTTTTAGTGTGCTTAAGTGTTAGCAATGCTATATACCTAATACGGCTAAAGGTTTTTTATGCTAATTGTAGAAGTGAAGTTGGAACAATATGATGGTGAGCTTGCTACTCTCTAATTATATGTTTCTAGAATTGTAAAAAAATGGTGGTGGTAAATTTGGGTAATGTTTTTGTGATGAGAGAGAAGTTTTTAAAAGAATATGAAGACAGCAAGCAAGAGAGAGAATTACTTAAAAAAAGATTTGGTTAAGCTTTAAAAGCCAGGAATTCTAAATTGTAATCATGAAAAAAAATACAGAAATGTTAATAGCTATCTTATTCATAATTGGCATTGTAGTGTCATTGAGCTATGTTATTCTTTCATTATTCGGCTATGCTATAATTAGTTGGACCATAGTTGTAATTACAGTGTTTACAGCATTGATTTATGAAATTTATGAATGAAAATAACCTTTTAGTTTTAGAAGAGTTATGACTTCTTTTTATCATAGGTTTTCTCATCGTTCTTAATAATCTTAATGTCGATAATATGGCCTGAAAGCTCAAGTGTCAGAAGGAATGAGAGAATGCCAAAAAAGAATGATATCTCTCCTATTTCAAACATACTGACACTACTCATCCCCCTGGCTAGTAAAATTATAAACAAGCTTGAAAAGCTAAGTGATATCATAAGAGAAACTAGAAGATTAGACGCAGACCTTTCATAATTTTCTAAAGCAGAGATATAATAAATTAAAGAAAAGAGTATAAACAATGGAAATATCGTAAAAACGTAAACAGACATTTGAAATACTGCTAAAAAAATGCCTACTAAACTACCAATTGAAATCAATACCTCGATTAGTCTTTGTCTTTTCTCTATATTCATGATATCCCCTTCAAACATAATTGTTGTTTTGCTTTAGCTTAAATGTTTTACTATACATCTTAAAATCATGACAAAACTTAGCATTCATCAGGCCAGAGAAGTAAGGATTGGCCCATATGTATTAAATGTTATTGATGCGCAACTTGGTGATAGCTTTAATTTTGGATGTTTAAGATGTGGTGAATGCTGCAAGCTCCCGCCTGCTGTAAACCCAAAAGAGGTATCTGAACTTTCTAAACATTTAGGAATAAGCAATTCTGAGTTTTTACAAAAGCATACACAAATCCAAGAAAATACTCCTGAAAGTTTAAGACATGTGGGGTTAAGCAATGCTGATATCTTGACCAAGTATCCAGAGTTCCATGAAAGTCCTAAATATGGTTGGAAAGTAATGTTAGCTAAGAAAGATAATCATTGTGTGTTTTTGAAAAAAGGTGAGGCAGCAACATGCTCAGTATACAAAGCTGTACCAAGACAATGCCGTGGAAGGCCATTAATCGGACATGTTAATCCTTTTTTAAAAATCGTAGATCTTGAAACAATGAACTTTACAATTAACCCATGCCAAGGGTTTGGCACTGGACCTGAATATACTGTTGAGGAATGGATTCAATTAAAAGGATTAAAACAAGGTTGGCAGGATGAACTAGATTATTTGCATAATATATACTCCATTAAATGCAAATCTCTTTATCATTTGAAGAGCGCAATAATAGGTTTGTATACTAAATGAAGCAACTAAGAAAGAAATAATTCCAAATTCTTGTCACGATAGAATTTTATATATATTATCTAATATGATATCTATTGATTTAGATGAAACATCTGTCCCATAACGGCATATTGGTACCAAAATACGAACCCAAGGGCTTCCATATATTTTTCAAAGGCAAGAGGATTGACCTCATACCTGTGCAAGAGGAAATGGCTGTTGCCTGGGTTAGAAAGCTTGGTACAGAGTATGTAGAGGATAAGGTTTTCATAAAGAACTTCTTTGATGATTTTTGCAAAGCCCTTGGAGTTAACGGTTCTGTGAATGATTTTGATTTCTCAGAAATCAAAAAATGGGTTGACAAGGATAGAGAAGCAAAAGTGAACATGTCAAATGAAGAGAAGAAGAAGCTGGCTGCTGAAAGAAAAGCAATCCGTGAAGCAAACAAAGAGAAATATGGCTTTGCTGTAATAGATGGTGAGAAGGTGGAACTGGGCAACTATATGGCAGAACCGAGCAGCATATTCATGGGAAGAGGAAAGCATCCATTAAGAGGCAAGTGGAAGGAAGGAGCAAAAGAAAGTGACATAATCCTAAATCTTTCTCCTGATTCAAAGATTCCTCCAGGCAAATGGAAGCAAATTGTATGGCAGCCTACCATGTGGATTGCCAAATGGGATGACAAGCTTCGCGGAAAGGAGAAATATGTTTGGCTTTCAGATACCTCACCAATAAAACAGGAAAGGGAAATGGAGAAATTCAACAAAGCAATGGAACTTGAGAAGAATTTTGGACTGATCAAAAATCATATAATTAAAAATCTTGATTCTGAGGACATTAAGAAAAGAAAAATAGCAACTGTATGCTACTTGATTGATGCATTAAGCATGAGAGTAGGCGATGAAAAGGACGAGGATGAGGCTGATACTGTGGGTGCAACTACCCTGACGCCAAAGAACATAACCATATGTCAGAGCAACTTTGTCAAATTCAACTTCATTGGAAAGGATTATGTGGAATGGAAAAAGGAAGTTGCCCTACCTGATAACGTTGTAAAGAATTTAAGAGAATTCATAACTAGCACAAAATCATTTGTGTTTGATGGAGTAAGGTCTGAAGATGTGAACGCATTCTTAAGCGAGATGGCAGAAGGAGTTACTGCAAAGGTCTTCAGAACTTATCATGCTTCAAAAGCAGTGAAGGAATATATAGAGAACGTAAAGGTCAAGAAGGATGATCCTGAGGCTTATAAAAAATACATAGCCACAATGGCAAACTTACAGGCAGCCATAGTATGCAACCACAAAAGAAAACTACCAAAGAAATGGAAAGAAACTCTTGAGAAGAAAGAGGATAGACTGAAGCAAGTGAAGCTGAAGAATGGTAAGAAGACAAAGGAAAAGGTCAAAGAATTGAAAATGAAAATTGAACTGATGAAGGAAACAAAAGATTACAATCTTAATACTTCTTTAAAGAGCTATATTGACCCTAGAATATTCTACAAATGGGCCAAGAAAGTAGACTTTGATTGGAAGAAATATTACTCGAAAACCTTGCAGCGAAAATTCTCTTGGATAGAGAAAGAGAAGTGAAAGCTTGACAAGTCAATAAGGAAAGACTTAAAAATCAGAAGTCCTAAACTATAGGTATGCGAACGAAACAAGCAGAAATGCCTAAAGAAGAAAAAGTAGAGATAAAAGCCAAATCAAAACCTTTCTTCGATTTGTGGACAATAATACTTGTAGCCATAATAGTTGTTTTAATATTCGCGATATTTGCAACACTTAAATTCTGAAGAGCAAAAAATAGAATAAATTAAACCTTCTTATCGCAAACGTCTCTATAAGAACAAGCTGAACATTTCTTCGGGTTCTTCGTGGGCTCGAACTCACGCTTGCCTAAGGCTAGTTCATGCAAGCGATTTATTTTCTCAAGCAAGAACTCAATCCATTCTTGCGTAAGAACGTCTTCCCATGTTATATCCCCGCTATCCCTGTTCTTGATTGTCATGAAAATGTCTAGAGGCGGTCTATAAAAATCCTTAAAGGCTATGGCATAGGCAATTATCTGGGACTTGTCTGACATGAAAGCATATTCAGATGGCTTGTCATCAGTTATTATAATTCCGTCCGGTCCTATGTCAACAGCATCAATCATGCCGAAAAGCCTGAACCTTGGCGAGGTAATGAAGACTTCCCTACCACTGAACCTCTCATTGTTCTCTACTGCCCGTTTTATCGCATCTTTAATATCAATCTTTTCCATTTCCTTGGTCTCTTCTATGAACTTCTCAAACTTCTCTTCATGTATTTGAGAACCTTCTTTCATCTCAGCTGTTTCTCTAACTATTCCACTCCATTTGAATTTCAGCTGTACCTCACAGTAGGATTGTTGATGGAATTCTGAGATTGCTATCCATGAGTTTCCCTTAGAATCTATCCGCATAATAATAATTTGACTATGAGGTTTAAATTTTGTATATCCAACTATCTACGACTTTTATAGAACGGCTGAAAATTTATTAAAACCTGTTCACTGTCAAGTTCAACTCTTAATTCATCAATGAACCTTCTAGCACCCTCATCATTTTTGAACCTTACAAGGCCCTTATTATTTTTGTTAACTTCAAAGTATGTGACTTTCCCTTCTCCTATAAACTTTTTCAATATACCTTCAACACATCTGATTGCATGCTGCATCTCTTCGCCAACATAACTCATCTCTACGCTCATAATAAAAACTAGGAAACTAATCTTTAAGTGTTTTATAGTTCACAATAGCAAATTGTCTAAGCTGAGGATAAAATCCTCTATTTGTTTCTTAATTATTTTAAATTAAGAATTAGTATCTTCTTCTTTGTGGCATATGCTTTCTATAACAATCTCTACAATAGACTGGCCTTCCTGCTGTTGGCTTGAAAGGAACTTCGCAGTTCTTCCCGCAATCAGCACAGACTGCTTTGTTCATCTCTCTGTTGAAACTGTCAACTTTTTTCTCTTCTGTTTTCTCTTCTG
>CAZYZB010000023.1:0-6717 GCA_964651405.1 uncultured archaeon | reverse complement strand
TTTTCTCTTCTGTTTTCTCTTCTGATGTTTCTTCTTCTGTAGCTTCTTCCTTGTCTTCTTCCACTGTAATCTCTGGTTCTTCTTCCTCGTCAGTCTCTTCTTCCTCTTCAGCATCCTTTTCGTCTTTGAATGAATCTTCTTCCATATAATCTCTCCTTATTTTATAAAGTAAATAAATATTGAAAGTATATAAGATTAAGTTTTTATGGGATTTAGAAGTTTAAATCCTAATTCTTACATACTTTATATTCAGTGATTAAAATGGTAGACAAAGTCTTGATATGCTGCCCGGAGTGCGGCAACAAGGACAAATGGAAGATAGAAGTTGAAACAAGAGGGAAGAAAAGAATCGTGACCATAACTTGCAGCTGCGGTTGGAGCCAACAATATGTTGGCACTGGAGAAAGCATAGTCAAACGAAGCTAATAATTAAATCTTGATTCTAAGTAAAAATTTAAACTCTTCTTTAGAATTTCAAATGTTGAGTTCTCTAAATATGATCTATATAAGTAGGTTCTTGTGCCATTGCCTTTCTTTCTGCATGTGTATAAACTATAAATCTTTTCCCTTTCTCCATCATAAAATCACCTCAACTCAAGAAGAGAATGATTATTTTTAAGCTTTAAATGCTTAATATTTGTCTAAGTTTTGGATTGAAGAACTTTCATAATTTGTTCAATCTTTATGCTCTTGACAACTGGTGGCGCATTAATTCTTTGTGCAAGTGTTTTCTTAGAAAGTAATTTTTTACATTCAAAGTCTGTTGAAACTTCTCTACCTTCAGCACCACTCAATATCCCGCCATAAACATGGAAATCTACTGTTCTTAATTTCTCAACAGGCGTTGTATCCCTAACATAAGCCTTACCTACCTCTAAAAAAGACATCCCACTATCTCTTTTACTCAAATGCTCTTCTTTAATTTGTATCTTATGTTCTCTATCTAACTTTTCTCTAAAGCTTTCAACTGAAAAAATGATACCCTCTGTGGGTAAAACAGATGAGTTACCATAGTGAAAGCACTCCAATAACACTTCATAAGTTCCTTTATCTTGCCTAGTTTTTTGCATGTTTTTATCTGTACAATAGCATTTTGCTACAAGTTTGTAACCTAATTTCGTACATAAAGAATCCATAGCCCTCGTAACTGCAATCAAATCGCTTTCAAAGTTAGCAGTTAAATCAATTTGAGCTTTCATAAAAACATTATCCTTAGAAAAGCATTTAAATACCTCTCTATTCCATTAGAAAAATAAACTTGAATTATTTAAACGAGTTTAAATGCTTTACTTTTTTACTAATTAAATAATGACCATTGAAGTTTATACCCATGGAAATGTTTCGCCTAGTTTTAGAAAACTGTGTAGCGAGATTTTTGAGAACGCTTCTAAAGATGCCAAAGCTTTTCCTCCTAGATATGATTTGCATTTGTGTGGAACGTGGAATGATGGACTGGCCTACAAAAAAAGTCAAGTGATAATGGCATTGAAAAAAATTGGTTCCGTTCCGATGGTAGATTTTCCTTTTTGTGTCTATGCTGCTGAAACTTCTCATCTTGATTTTCCAGAAACCATTTTTGTTGAAGAAGGTATGAAGCAATCGCCTCTAAAATCATTAGAAGAGTTAGAAGGCTCTGTTGTTCATGAAGAGGGACATGGTATTGATTATTGGATTAACAAAAAACCTACATGGTTCCAAAGTAAATCTAGTCTAGAAGATTGTGTCTTTTTCACAAAGAATGAATATGAAGCTGAGAAGAATGCTATTGATGTTGGTTATTATAGTGGTGTGTTTGCAAGGCAGTTCGCAGTAATAGCTGACCAACTGAGAGAAGCAGAAACTCTGGACTTTCCTAATTTTTCTAGCAAGTTAGCTTTTATTGGAACCTATGCAGCATTTATGAAAAATAATAAACCGCCTCAAGAACAAAAACAAAAACTTGAGAGAGCTTGGAATTTTTATGCTAGAAGTAGGAGATGTCAGCCTAACAGGGATCTTCTACAGAGCAGAGAAATTAAAGAGCAACCTGAAATTTTTAGAGATGAGAAATCTCTTAGGGAATTTATTTTTAGAAAGCAATTCGGTTGGAATTTTTCTTTGTCTAAATCCTGATTTTTTGCATTGTTAAATTTTTATTAATTTGATATATTCGAAATAAAAAACTGAATCATTTATGCTTTAAAGCCAAATAATTATGAAGTAAATATTTATTATAAACTCCCCATCATAAAATTAAGGTGAGTAAATGAAAAAACTAAAGGATAATGTTAAAACATTTACACCATGCATGTATTATGAACTATTTTATAAACAGAAACATCCTAAAATGATTAAAAGCCAGAAATTCTAAATTATAGATACAGTTTAAATGCTTTATTTTTTTAATTCTTATTATGAGATTATTTTTAGCAACGCTGGTACTGGTCACAGTCTTGACAGCTGGTTGCACGCAAAGCACAATAACTGGCAGTTACTTGGAAGACCTTCAATACTCTGACTTTCAGATATTAGGTTCTTCATGGGCTTTTGAGGGCAACTGTCAATATGGTAACTATTCAGTAGCATATGTTAAGGTCGATTGCAAGAAGGAAGGCATGGAATGCGAAGTCTATGTAAATGATGTGAAGTCAAACTACGGAGTGGACGGCCTTCAGATATGCGAATATGACATAGCGATCGCTGACATCGAGATGAATGAAAAGCCTGATTTTGTCTCGATACAGAGCGGGAACAAATATTATTACACTAGGAGGGACAAGAACAAGAACATTGAGATCTGCTGCAGCTATCCTGATTCGAATCATAGATTAATAAGGAATTATGAGATATGCAGAACGATCAAAATAGAAGCCCAATGCCCCTATCAATCGAACAATGCACCAGTCGCAAAAGGGTTCTGGCCGATAATATTGTTGCCATCAAGTCTCAAGCCTGACGGGACTTTGAACTTCAGAGTCGAGAACAAGGCTGGGCAGAATGCTGTCTTAAACAAGTTCTACATAAACGATGAGACTTACACTATCTTCACTTTCGCTGTGCCAGCTTGGAACCAATCACAGGTCATAGGCCTAACAGGAATGCCAATGGAAAAGCCTGGGACCAACTATAGCATAAAGATTGCGATCGAATATTATTTCACTTCAAACCTAAACACTTTCTACAACAGCACAGGCACTATAAGCGGAACATATTCTTAAATCCTGAATTTTCTAAATTCTTTTATACCATTTATTAACCAGAGCCAATTTAATAGTGATTGAATGCCTGAAATCGAGTATGTCTATACTAGATCAAAGAAAACTAAAAAGCAGAATAAAAAATTGGAGAGCATAATTTTCCTCATTATACTGGTCATAGCAGCATACTTTCTCTTCTTCAAGGACATCGATTGGAATACTCAAAACACTCCAGCAAATGAAACACTAAAAAAGACCTTTGTTTACGAGAACGAGATCTATAAGATAGTCACGGTGCCGCCAGAGTACAAGGAAGCAGCAGGATTAGACTATATAAGAAACAACTCTGCAGCAGAGATTGAAAAGGCAAAGAGCCTTTGCACTGATATGCTGGGAGGAAACTGGGTGGACACAGAAAATGCCATGGGTTGCTATAATATGAAGTATTTTGTCACAGCCTTCTGCGACAGGGATATTATAAAAACACTCATGAACTTGTGCGAAGAAATAAACGGAAATTCGGAGTGCTTGACTGACCGAATAGTTTGCTCTGTATAAAATTTTCTTTAAATCCTGATTTTTCTATAAAAATAAAATTGTTGATTGTAATATCTGTAGTTGATTCGTAATATACAAAGAGTTTAAATTCTTAAACGCAGATAACTATGCTATTGGTGCTATGACTGCAATTCAATTGACAAGAGAAGAAATGCCAAAAGCTTGGTACAATATTCTTCCTGATATGCCTCAACAAATTCCACCACCTAAAGGGGACGAGGCAATAAAAAAATTGCAAACATATGGAATAAAAGAATGTTTAAGACAAGAATTTTCTACTGAAAGAACCATCCCAATCCCTAGTGACATTCAAGATTTATATGAACAGGTCGGAAGGCCAAGAGTTCTAATGAGAGCTGAAAGACTGGAAAGGACGTTAAAACTTCCACCTGATATAAGAATGTATTATAAAGGAGAGTTTCTAAGCCCCACAGGAAGTCATAAAGTAAACACAGCATTGGCTCAGGCGTATTATGCTGCAGAAGAGGGGAAGACTAAATTAACAACCGAGACAGGCGCAGGGCAATGGGGAACTGCACTGACTTATGGTGCAATGCTAAATGGTTTAGATGCTAAAGTATTTTGGGTCAGATCTGTACATGATTGGAAACCTGAAAGAAAAACTCTTATGCAACTTATGGGAGCAGAAGTCTATGCATCTCCTAGCAGTGAAACTAATTTTGGTAGAGAATTTTTGAAAAAGAATCCAAATCACCAAGGCTCTTTGGGGATTGCAATATCAGAAGGTATAGAAGCTGCATTAAGCAGTCCTGATGATACTGCTTATAGTCTTGGTTCTGTCCTTAATCATGTACTAATGCATCAGACTGTAATAGGACTTGAAACTAAGGAGCAATTCAAAAAAGCTGAAGATTATCCTGATTATATAATTTCATGCATAGGCGGAGGAAGTAATTTCGGTGGTTTTGCCTTGCCTTTTGCAGGAGATGTCTTAACCAAAAAAGCGCCAAAAAGAATAAAGTTCATAGCTGCACAAAGTCAAGCAGCTCCAAACCTCAGCGAAGGAGTATATAGATACGATTATGCTGATCATGCAGAAATAACGCCCCAATTAAAAATGTTAACACTCGGTCATAAAAGAGATATGGTTCCAATAAAAGGAGATGGACTACGATATCATGCTGCATCTCCAATAATAAGCGCATTAAAGAAAAATTGTGGCTTGATAGATTCTATAGCATATCCTACAGACGAGAAATACGTTTTCGAAAGAGCAAAATTGTTTATCCAAAGCGAAGGAGTCTTTCCTGCATCAGAGTCCAACTATAGTGTCGCATGCGCAATAGATCAAGCCTTACAGTTAAAACATGATTGGAAAAGTGAGAAAGGAGAAGGAGGGGTCATAGCATTCAACATTAGTGGTCATGGTTTGTTAGATACTGGTGGATTTGCTGAAATCCTTGGAAAAAATATAGGCTCTAAAGTTAGTTTAAAAGATTTGATGAAGACTTTTTCACCACAGCCCTTTTAAATTCTGATTCTTCTATATGATTTGTATGAAGAAAAAACTTAAGAAGAAAATGATCATCACACAGAAGGAGCATGACGAGTGGCATAAAAAGCACAAGGACTATGATGAGAAGATTAGCAAGGAACATGAGGCTTGCCATAGAAAGTTTGGTATTGTAGTAAAGAAGCACAAGAAAAAATAACAGTTAAATTCTGGATTTCACATATTCTTATTATGAAAAAGAAAAAGAGAGCTTTGAAAATTGTTAATCGTTATAAAAGGAATGTAAAAAACTCTGAGAAAAGCTATGGTGAAGCAAAATGAAAAAAACACATACGTCAAGAAGAAGGCATAACTCTAGAAGAAATGAAAGAAGCGAACGTAATTTGGAGTTCAAGTGATTCTATGGTTAAAGGGATGAAGACTGAAAGAAAAGAGAAGAAGCAAGAGACACGGAAAAAAAGAATGGGAAGGACACTGAGAAAGGGTTTTAGCTGATTCTTAGATTCTCTTTTATTATAGAACAGTAGTAAATATTCATGTCTTTAAGTACTTGGACGACTATATATAGTTATAGACGTTTGACATTTTGGAACTTTACCAGAAGAACTCAAGCACAACTATTTCTGTAGTATAAATTTGGAAGATTATTAGGAAGGAATCAGTTTATGAAAGGTAAAATGACAAGAGATACAGTAGGTAATATAAGTTTGATGCCCACTTTCAGAAGGATAAAAAATTGGATCAATAGCAACGTAGTTTAAAGTGGCTTAGAGGTAGCCTTTGTTTCTTCAGGCTACCAGTAAAGAAGGTAGTAAATATGGGCAACGTATTCGTGATGAGACAAAAGTTTTTAGATAAACAGGATGAGTTGATAGAGAGAAGATTATCTCATAGTAAGACTTGACATGATTCAATCTCTATTAAAATGTAAGGTTGTTGAATATGCCAGCACCACCAAATTGGAGAGGTCGGAAAGGTAGAGGTAGAAGGAGACGAATGGGAGAAGAGGATATATACTGAATTCTGATTTTTTAGAAAGCGTTTAAATGTTTTTGCATTCCACTATTAAGTGATTTTGATGATAGGAGTACTAGTGGATGGTGGATTTGGAACAAGATTAAGACCGCTTACATTTACAGATACAAAATCATTGCTACCCATTGCAGGTACGCCAAATGTACACAGAATATTAGAAACTTATAAAGCATCTGGAATAAAAAAAGTTATAATTAATATAAATACAGGGTATCAAGAAAGATTTAATTCTGAATTAGCTGGAAAAAATATTGGTATGGAGTTGGATTACGAGCTAGAAGAAGCATTATCTGAAACCAGAAAACCTGGTACAACAAGATCAACTTATGAATTATTCAAGAGACATAATTTTTCTGAGCCAGTAGTATTAATAGCTGGAGATAATTATTTTTCTAAAAATGTTGATTTAAAAGCGTTAGAAAAATTTACCCAAGAGACTGATAGTATAGCATCTATAGTGGGTAGCACTATGGA
>CAZYZB010000022.1:0-14155 GCA_964651405.1 uncultured archaeon | reverse complement strand
TCGTTACCGCCATCTCTATAAATTAACATGAAGGACATCAGATGTGCGGAGGGCAGGATTTGAACCTGCGAAGGGACTAACCCACAGGCTCCTCAAGCCTGCGCCTTAGACCAAGCTTGGCTACCTCCGCATGTAGAAAAATAATTTTTCAGAAGATATAAACTTGATTTTAAAGAGTCTTTAGATGCTCTGGAGTTGCTAGAATTTTCTTTGTCTTGTTTCCGTCCTTTATTTCTATTAGATAGGCGTTGCCTCTCTTCTCTATAACATTTCCTATCAAGCCCTGAAATCTTTTAAATGGAATGCCGCTCAAAGAAGAGGACACTATGTCAATGACAACCTTGTCTCCAACATTAAACTTCTTTATGAGCCTGTTTACAGAGATTTTCCCTCTTATCCTAAACTTTTCCCTTGTCCTCCTTCTTGGACCGTGAGATTTTACAACCATTTAATCACATACAGCATTATACTTATAAATTTATAAATTCTTTGGTTTCTCTATTTTTATAACATCCAAGTTCCTTGGCCTTGCCTCAACTCCCAAGATTTCTGACACAGAAGGTTTAGTCCTTCCAGTGTCCCCTGACACAAGTTCTTTAACGTAAAGGCCAGCATTGGTTTTAACAGTGAGTTCTATAGATTTTTTGTTTATTTGCTTATATTTTAAAGCCTTAACCAATCTTTTTCTTATCAAATCTGCCCTTCGATGGGAAACTCGAATAGGTGTCCTTTGATGAATTAAGCCTACGAGACTATTTAATTTTTTTAACTCAGACTTCTCTACTGGCTTGCTGAATTCAACAGTAACCCTATACGTTTTATCTCCCATCTCAGTCTTAATCCTTCTAACAGTAAACCTATCAGAAATCTTTAGAAGCTTTACTTTAATCCTCTTGTCTATTTTTTTCTCGACTTTCTTTAAGTTAAAGTTCCTGATTTTAGGTTCATTTATTTCAGTAACAAAAGGCCTCCAATCCAAGCATCTGGCATCCACGTCCTCGCGTCCATAACCGTGAAAAAAATCTTCTTTTCCTTTTGCAACTTTCATTACTGGCTTTGCTATCATTTCCTGGATAGAAGTATTATACTTACCAGGGGTTCCCCACTTACACTGAGGGAATCCTCTTTTTAGCTTCTTATAGTATCCAAGAATAAACAAAGAATTTATTTTGATTTCTACATCCTTCTTTTCCAAGTTCAAAAGTATTACTATGTCTGGGTTCTTGAAATTAACTGGCTTTTTTATTATATCCCATATCTTCTTTCCAAGCTCCCTGTTTATTTCTGATTTTATTGATTCAACATAATCAATGCGTGTGATTTCCCATAGCTTTTCTTCCTTTTCCAATATTTCTGATGGTACTATTGAGCCTACAAGGAAATTGTTAAACTCTATATCTTTTAGTTTCTTAACTGCTTTATTAGCATAATCATTCAAACTTTCAAACAAGTTGTTGCATAAAAAGCATTTCCCTGGTTTTAATGGAGAAAAATCTTTATTGATTCTGAACTTAAACCCATAAAAATTGCTTGAATCAATTTTCGAATAATCTACATTCTTAGAATCAATCGCCATAGCTAGTATTGTTCTGAGAAAATTTCCCCTTTCCTCGTTTGTATAACCTGACAAAAGGCCAGAGTAAAATCTACCTAAACAATGATCACACAGAGGCTTTTCTAGTATTTTTAGGACTTTTTCAATCATCAAATCCCTCAATTTCACTTCTTCAAGTTAATAAGATATATTAAATACTATCTACTAATTGATTTCGTCTGATGAAAATGAATAAGACGTATAATATGAAACATTATAAGAAGTTCTTAAAACTTAAGAAAATTGGATTTTCTACAAACAAAATATCTAAGATAATGGGAATACCGCAATCTGTGCTATATTTCTGGAGCAAGAGTTCTTTACCTCTTAGATATTCAAGGAAGTATCGAGACTCCAGTTTAAAGAAGATAAGAAAATATAATAAAATAAACAGGAAGTTAAGAGAAGAAAAATATAATAATCTGAGATTAACCATAACTCCTGAGTTTGCGTTTATTTTGGGTTCAGTATTAGGTGATGGTTGTGTTACAATTAGGAAAAGAGATAATAGGACTATGGGACAAATCGAGTTGGTAACAAAAGATAAGGACTATGCAATTAACTTCAAAAATTCGTTAGAAAAATGGAGTAATACTAAATGCAAGTTAATCTTTTATAGAAATGTCTGGCATGTATGGTCTTATCTTCTTTCTATAGCTAGATGTTTAAGAGATTTTGATTTAAGTAATTTATTTGGATTAGATGATAATATCAAATCTTCATTTTTAAGAGGAATATTTGATGCCGAAGGTAGTGTTGATGTTCAAAGCAAGAAGATTGTTTTTGCGAACAAATCAGTTAAAATAATAAAAATGGTAAGTAATATTTTAGAGAGTTTTAAGATTGAACCGAAAGTATATATCAGAAATTCTAAAATTCGCTTTATAGATAATAGGAAGCTTTTACCAAGCTCATATTTTGTAATCCAGATTAGTTCTAAAGAAAATTTGAAATTGTTTTATGAAAGCATCGGATTTTCTATAAAGCGAAAACAAGAAAGACTGGAAAATTTGATAAATTCTTACAAACCTCTTTGATCCAGAATCCAATTTATAATGGATATACAAGAACTTGCAAGATATACATTCTTCCCTAAAGAAATTTTTTCACCGTTTCGGAGTGCAAATTTTTCTTCTGCTCTTGAAATACCAATTTGATCTCCCAAAACTATAATAGGATTTTCATCCAATTTTACATTATCTATGAACTCTCCTTTTTCATGCAAGACGTAATTCTTTCCATTCAGCTCTGTTAAAACTTCTTGGAAGCTCTTTCTAGCAATCTTTGTTGCATCAATCTCAAGCCATTCTTTTCCAAACTTCATTGATAATAACTTTTTAATCCACTTGGCATTAGTCATCTCGTCAACATAAACCTTTGAAAGCATGGAGCCTTGAAAGCATATTGTAACAGGTGGCTTTGGTGGACCATTTAGAACAACAAATATCCTTGTGTCTCCTCTAACATTATGCGAGAGCCATAGAGCAGAAGATATGCAGCGACAGACCAAATCCATTCTTCCAGCATTTATTAGATCGCCTAGTTTAAAGTTGCTGTCAGTTCTAGCCTTTCTTGCATAAAGAACGAATGTTCTCATTATCAAAACCCTTTGAATTTCTTTGCGAACTTGGAAAATAGTCCTCTTTTTCCACCACTAGAAATCATCTTAACCATTTTCTTTGTTTGTTCATAATGCTTCAACATGTCTCTTACTTCTGACTCAGTAGCTCCAGATCCTTTCGATATTCTCTTGATTCTTGAAGCATCTATTATCTGAGGGTCATCTCTCTCTTCTTGTGTCATGGATTGTATTATGATTGTCCATTTCTTCATTTTTTCTTCTTGTTTGTCTATATCAAATTCTTTTGGTATCTTTACTGGAAGACCAGGCATCATTCCTAACATAGATTTCAATGAGCCCATCTTTTTCATTGACTGCAATTGCTCGAGGAACTCGTTCATTGTGAACTTTCCTTCTATTATCTTCTCTGCTGTCTCTGGCTTGAAGTCAGCTTCCTTTGCTTTCTCTATCAAGCCTTGTATGTCTCCGAAACCTATAAGTCTTGAAATAAATCTTTCTGGGTCAAAAACTTCTATTGCATCAATTTTTTCGCCAGTGCCGATAAATTTTATAGGAGCTCCTGTAATTGCGCAGGATGTTATTGCTCCGCCGCCTCTGGCTGTTGAATCCATCTTTGTCAAAAATATTCCAGTTATACCAACAAGTTTCTTGAAGCCCTCTGCCTGCTGTCCTGCTGCCTGTCCCAAGTCTGCTGGTATTGTTAATAAAACTTCGTTAGGTTTTACAAATTCTCCTAGTCTTTTTAACTCGTCTGCTAGTTCCTTATCCAAGGAGCTTCTTCCAGAAGCATCGAATATTAGGATATCATATTTCTTGAATTTTTCAATGCCTGTTTTTGAAATTTCTATTGGGTCCTTTACATCCTTCGGCGCATAGCAAGGAACGTTAATTTGAGATGATAATTGCAACAGTTGGTCCATAGCAGCTGGACGATGGACATCGCATCCTATCAAAGCAGGTCTTAAACCTTTTTTCTGATAAAATTTAGCTAGCTTGCCTATGGATGTTGTTTTACCAGCACCAAACAAACCAACAAACATTACTCTTCCTGGCTTTAAGCTAAGCTCAGACTTTTCACCTACTAGTCTTACCAACTCATCATAAACTATCTTTATTACATGCTCTTTGGCTGTCACTCCACCAGAAGGTTTCTCGTTTAAAGCTCTGTTTTTTATTCTTTCTGTCAAGTCTGAAGCAAGTTTAACATCAACATCTGATGCAAGCAAAGTTTTCTGAATATCTTTAGCTAGTTCATCTAGAACATTCTTATCGACGTATCCTGCTCCTGTTATTTTTCTTAGAGCTTCTTTCAATCCTTCGCTAAGCTTTTCAAGCATAAGAAGAATTTAATCTTAACACTCTTAAATATTTTCCTATAACTTAACAATTGGAAATCTAGTGGTAACATCTCTATGAGACAAACTATTATTGGAAAAGACATGCGTCTTTTTGTCATCTGTTATAACTATGCTAACACTTGCTTCTGGCAAATGAACACCATCTCTTCTAGGATAAAAATGTATAGAATCTGAAGAATATCTAGCATTATGTTTGCTTTCTGAATTGTCAGGAGCAAACCAAGAGTCACTGCGACCTATATAATAGGCTCCTCCTTCACCATCTACCTTTGCTTTCACTTTACCGTTTAAAAATTCTTTTATTTCTCCATCTTCTCCAAAAAAAGGCATGTAACCTAGTTCAAGTGTTCTATTTTTTCTTAATGCAACTGTATTTGTAAGCATTCTAACTCCTTTTACTTCATTAAAAAGCTGAGGATCCGTATGAGAATTCTTAGCAATTTCCAAGAGTGCTGCATGAGGTGCTAATGCATATTTCTTCCCCCATTTTTCTATAGCAAATGTGTTTAAAACATTAAGGGATTCACCATCTGTTAAGCACTCTAATTCTCCTGAGCTTACTTCTTTACCTAAAGTATATGGTGTAACATAGGTTCCATCACCTAATGAAAGAAATCCTAAGAATTCAAAACTTCTATCCTTACCTAAATAATCACAATATAACGTGTGTTTAGTTGGCAATGGATTAAGCCCTACTCTTTCTAGAACTTTTTTAACATCAACCATAACTTTTACTTGGAAGGAAAAAGATTTAAACTTGATATGTTTTTTAAACTTAGCGGGCAGTGCTCATGCCTACAGCTACTCCAGAACCAGTGTCCACAGCCATCTGGAAAAATGAAAATATACTACCTAAATTATCTGGTTCATGAACACAACCAGAATAAATATAATAAAAATCATCTGAATTAGAAATCGTTTTTCTTAATGGTAATAGCCGACCATAAGAAAATCCTTTTAATGTTCTTGAAAGAGCTTCTATTGTATTGCTATTGCAGTCATCTATTATTTTCAAATAGTTGTCAAAAATTCCAGGCTTTGCTTTTACAACATCAATCCTCTCTTTTAGCTTTGAGCATTCTATGTAATCTTGAGACTTGATAACGTGAACAATGTAAAGAACATTCTCTTTTATGCCACCTTTACAATTAAGAGTGTAATTAGTTTCTAGTTTATCAACTGCGTTTACAGCACTTTGCAACGAGTCTATATTTGTTGACTTTTGTTCAGCACTATCGCATGTACCATCTTTATTTTCATCTAGGCAACATTTATTACCATATTTTATGTATGGAGGATTGCAGGATGTTTCGCTTTGCTGACTTCCATACAAAGTCCACATAGTATACCCAGCTACCAAAAACATCATTAAAATGATTATAACCATCCACTTCATAATAAGAATTAAATTAATGCGTATTTATCAATTTACCTGCAATTATTTAATATGAAAGTAGTAGGCATAGACCTTGCTGGAAAGGTCGAAAATCCTACTGGTTTTTGTCTTCTAGATGAAAATGGTTCTCAAACAAAACTTCTATTCTCTGATGCAGAAATACTAAGAGAGATAGATGAAGTAAAACCAGATTGTATTGCAGTAGATGCTCCTTTCTGGCTTCCTAGAACTGGCATATGGAGGACTGCTGATGAAAAATTATTAAAAAGAGGGTTCCAACCTGTGTCACCTGCTTTTCCTACTATGAGGATATTGGTCTTACGTGCTTCACAGCTTGTGAAGATTCTGAAGGAAAAAGGTTACAAAGTCATTGAAGTTTTCTCGAACGCATCAGAAAAAGTTTTAGGATTATCTAAGGAACCTAGAAAAAATAAAGATGAATATGATGCATTGCTTTGTGCTTTAACAGCCAAGGCATACCTAGAAGGAAAATATGAAGACTTGGATGGAATAATAATTCCAAAGTAAATTAAACTCCTCTTACAGGATAGTATTCTTCTTGATCATAAGGAAGTTCTACTTTGTTTATATCACTCAAGCTGTCCAAATTATTCATCTTTATAATTTTGCTTGAAATTGTATAAAGAACGCTATCCATGTACAAGGATCTTCTTATCTCTTTTGAATAATCATAACTATAATAACTATATTCATTTCCACGAGTTACTGTCCCACTGTTTCCAAATCCACTTGAGTCCTCTACTCTGGTTCCTTCTCCTTCGTTGAATTTCAAGTGAAGTACGGTATCAGAAGGCATTACAATATCGTTATCATTCTGATACAATTGAGTTATTTCATCTTTGGATAAAGATCTGTTTACTATTATGACATCATCAACTGTGCCTCTTAGATTTTGATAACTATACTCTTCAGCAGCTCCTATTCTAACATCGTTTGAATTTCTGTGGAAAGGATACTCTGCTGTGAATGGTGAGTTGGCATCTTCAACGCCGTTAATATAAATCCTTATGGCATCAGTGTTCCTGTCTGCTGTCACAGCTATGTGATACCACTGTCCTGTCTCTAATCTTGTGTTTGTAGTTTTCCAAGTATCATCTTCATTAACAGTGAATTCAATAGCGCCTGTTGAAGTCATTCCCAAATAATATTGGTAATTACCATATTCTGCCTTTGTGACTATTGGTTGCTTTTGTATTTCATCGAACTTAACCCAAGCGCTAATAGTAAGTTGCTTTGGCATGTTTAAGCTTTGAGAATTTGGAATTGAAACATATTCATTGTTTCCATTAAGGCTTAGTGCCTTGCCAAACTTTCCATCAGTCCACGTAGGACAAAAATCACCTGTGCAAGAACCTATTTTTTCATAAGCATGAGATATTTTTCCTTTTAATGTAATTCCATTAGTTAAATCAATATTAAAGACATAAGCTCCTTGCCATGTGTTGTACCTTCCACCTTCTGCTAGTCTAACCGGTATCACTAGAAGGTTCTTTTCTTTGCTGAACAAGAAAGCCTTGTGATCGTTTAAAGCTTCTGAGGTTGTGCCTCTTTCACCTATTATGTATTTTGAGATTTCTGTTGGATTTGACACATCACTAACGTCGAACAAAGATAGTTTCATTCCTTTTATTGTTCCTTGTTCTGAAGCATCTAATCCCACTCCGATTATATGATTTTCATCATAAGGATGCAAGTAATCTGAAACTCCTGGTATTTTCAAAAAGCCGAGAACTCTAGGATTATTAGGATCGCTCAAGTCTATAACAAACAAAGGATCAACTTGCCTGAAGGTTACCATGTATCCCTTGTTTCCAAGGAGTCTAACAGAATAGATTCTTTCTCCATGAGCAAGGTCCTCTAATTTTCCAGTTATCTTAAGATTGCTATCAAGAATGTAAACATGATTAAGAGAACCAGTAGACCTCCAAGAGTCCGTGGTAGTAGCTATTCTAAAGTTATTATTATATTCATCCATAGAGAATTGGTTTAAAGGATATCCTGGAACTTCTCCACTTGTCTTATAATCTATTTTTCCATTGTCAACAGAAATCTTGTGTATTATGGTTTTTTCCATTTCCTTAGCAATATCAGCTTGAACCTTTTCCATTTTCTGTTGAGTAACATTCATTAACTTAGCTGATTCCTCTGGATTTAATGTTTTCATATAATTCTGGAATATTACTATTATTTGCTGTACTTTCTCAGACTTGCTTATGTTCATGTTCTTTACATCGTTCATTTTCTTCTGTTCTTCTGCTGGAACAGCTGGTATAACTACTTCATCAATTATCTTGTCATAAAAGTCATACATATTAGCTCTTTTTGTATAAACATAATATATGTTTGTTTGTGAGACAAACATGTTCTGACTATAGCTTGTTAGGAATGTCTTGCTAGAAAGATCCTCGTTATCATCCTGAGTGTTTATTGCAAGTATGTTTGTGAAGACATAAGAATAATCAGGGTAATCAAAATAATAGATATCAGATGCTGCTACTGTCTTTGCAATATTATTAGAAGTGATTATAGGTAAGGGTACGACATCTGATCCGCCGCCATAATATCCACCATAATAGACTGGTTCGTTAACTATAGTGTAAACATAATTTCCTATCATTCTTGAATCATAATAATTGCCATCAACAGTAACATCTCTCTTTAGAACTGGGTTAGACCTGTCTGTTATGTCATATATTTTAACAAAGGTTTTTGGTCTACTATATGAAGGAGGAACTATGCCGATCTCAGAGGTTACTTCTGAAGAATAATCATAACTATATTCCCATCCAAAAACAACCAACTTGTCTTTATTTACAAATATTTCTTGTACGGTTCCATTAAGCTCTATTTGAGATATTATTTTAGAGCTTTCTGCTGGATAAGCATCAACTATGATAACTTTTTTTCCAGTCACGGTGTAGATATACTTCCCATCGTTTTTTACAATGTCTGCTTCATCAACACCTTCTACTTGAATATTTGTGGTAGAATATTCTCCAGCACCTCCTCCATCAGTTAAAGGTGCAGCTGTTGGGGCAGCAGATTCTTTCATTGCTGTAGTTGTTTGCATTACTGCTGTGCCTGCGGTGGATGAAAGAGCTCCAAATGTTCCTCCGTAATATCCCGCATAAGATTCCATGTTACTTTTTAGAAAGCTTTTTAGTTCTTCATATGAAGCAAACTTCTTTACAGTATCTACAGAAGTCTGAGTAGTAGGAGGTATGAATGTATAAATTGCTATTCCTACAATAATTAAAACCGCTAGTATCAATAAAGCGTCTTTCATAAAATAATTCTAGTAAAGCCTATTTAAATATCATTGACATTTTATTAGGTTTTTTCCTAAGTTAAGAATTTATTCTAGCAATTTTTCAACAATTTTATTAGAATCAAACCTTTCCAAGTCGTCATATTCTTGTCCAACACCAAGATAAAGAATTGGTTTCTTAATTGTAAAGGAAGCTGACAAGGTTGCTCCACCCTTCTCATAGACATCTGCTTTTGTTATAATTAAAGCGTCGACGCCAACAGCATCATTAAAAGTCTTGCACTGGTCATAAACATCATTTCCTGTCAATGCGTCTACAACAAGTATCTTCAAGTCAGGCTTGTTAACTTTTATGATTTTCTTTAATTCATCCATTAAATTGACATTAGTGTGGGTTCTTCCAGCAGTGTCTGCTAAAACAACATCTATGTCTTTTGACTTGGCATGCTTTACTGCATCAAATATGACAGCAGCTGGGTCTGCTCCATATTTATGTTTAATAACTTCTATGCCTAGTTTTTTGCCGTGCTCTTCTAGTTGTTCGATGCTGGCTGCACGAAAACAATCTGCAGCAGCAAAAACGCAAGAAAAGCCATTCTTCTTTAACAAATGACCGATGCGTGCAATGGTTGTTGTTTTACCAGAACCATTAAATCCTAGGAAAACAATCAAGTATGGTTTTTTTGTTTTTGTCTTATCAAGTAGATTAAAGCTTTCGACATTCAGAATCTCTAGAATAGAATCCTTAAATGATTTTTTAATAATGCCTTCGATCTCCCCTCTTTTAATGAACTTTCCAACCAAGTTGTTCCTCAAATCATTAACAATCTTGTCAGTTACTCCAACAGCAACATCAGAACTTATGAGGCTCATTTCCAAATCCTTTAGCAAGTCCTTAACATCGTCCTCCTCTATTTTCTTTTCAGTTATTTTCTTTTTGATTTTATCTATAATTCCCTTCTCAACTTTCTCTTCTTGAGGCTTTTCCTCTTTAGGCTTCCTTTTTAACAATTTTCCTAGAATGCCTCTTTTAGGCTTTTCTTCTTTTTCTTGTTCCTTTAAAACTTTTTCATATTCTTCTTCAGCCTTTTTATATTCTGGTTTCTGAATTTCCTTTTCAATAAATTTTTCTTCAATTTCCTTTTCAAATTTCTCAACTGCTTTTTCAGAAGGCTTTTCTTCTTTAACTTGCTCTATTTCTTTTGCAGTCTCTATAACCTCTTTTGCTTCTTCTATTTTTTCTTCTGAAATCTTTTCTATTATTTCTTCTGCCTTTGCCTCTACAGGTTCTTTCACTTCTGTTTTTTCAATCTCTTTTTCAACTTCTTTTACAAGTTCTTTCTTAGGTTCTTCTATATGCTCTTCTTTTTTTACTTCCTCAACAGCTTCCTCTATTTTTTTCTCCTCTTTTTCAGAAACAGCTTTAGAAATTTTTTCTATTCCTTCCTTTAACTTTTTCTTTAAGAATCCAAACACTTTATCACTCTTGCAATCTTTCTATCTCTTCTTGCAGTTTTGCTAATTGAAAAGCAATAGTTGTACTCTGATTTCTCATATCATTCAAGTCTTTTTCAAATTCCTTAGATTTACTGTCTAATATAGCAGTAGCATCTTCTCTTTTTTTCTTTATTGCAACGCCGCTCCCTATACCAATTATCAGTTCTTCTGTGTCTTCTATTCTACCAGAAATGAAATTCCCACTTCCTATTGGTATTAAGGTCTTACCTGGTTTTGTTTTCTTTAACTCCTCTATTGCTGCTTTTGTGGTCTCTATCTCTGCTAGTCTTTCGTTTATCAGCTCTTCCCTCTCCTGTATTGCTTTTAAGTTTGCCTCTAGCATTTGAAATTGAATTATTTTCTTTTGCATATCATCTTTCATCCAAAAACCTCTTCTATTCTTCCTATCTCAGCTCCACTTGTTTGCTCGGAAAATACTACTCCTTTACTATTAACAATTATTCCTGATTTTATAAATGGACTTCCATAGCTTATGGAACCTACATCCACCTTTACTTTAAGTATCTCTTCTATTCTTTTTAACTCTTCTTCATTAGCTTCACGATGGCATAAGCAGCCTATATTGCTTGTAATAGCACATGAACCAACTATGTCCAAATCAGCTATTTTTCCTATTTCAACTTCACATCCTAAAGTATCAGAAATTTCTTTTTTATATTTCTTCAACTGATTCGCTATCAGGCACCCCTTATCGTTGCATAAAATCAAGTTTCCTAAAGCAGTTTCCCTCAAGTCTAATATCCTTATGTTTAAATCAAGACTTTCCTTTAGTTTTTTCAACTCATAGTCTTCAGTTATTTTTGGAAGTAGAATTCCATTGCTATTGCCTGAAGCAAACAAACCTGCTAGTTGTATGTCTGCTATTGAAGATATGACAACTTCAGTCTTTAGTATCTCCTTAATCTTCTGCAAAATGCCTTGTTGAAGATCGACTCCTAAAAGGCAATAACTATCAGTAGCAAAACCATAGAAACCTATGTTGGGGTCTCCATAAAAGTTTGTTCTTAAAAATTTGAAAGGCATGTTCTGAATTTAGAAATAGAAGTATTTAAAACATCGGTTTAAATCTTTTTGCTTCCTAATTTCTATATGTGGGAACCTGCTGAAAAAATGAGAGATGTCAAACCGAGCGGAATAAGGAAATTAGCAGAGAAGAAGGGTCCTCGAACAATTTCTTTTGATATTGGAGAACCTGATTTTAATCCACCAGCACATGTAACTGAAGCCATCATAAAGGCTATTAAAGAAGGTAAAACAAAATACAGTCCTACTTGCGGTTTACCACAGTTAAGAAAGCTTACTGCAGACTATTATTCAAGAGTATTTGAAAAACCCGTTTCTTTTGATGAAATTATTATAACTCCTGGAGCTTCTGGAGCTCTCACGCTTGGCGTTTTAGCATATACAAATTATGGAGATAAAGTTCTATATCCTGATCCTGGATTTCCAAATTATGAAGGTTTGATAAGAGTTGTTGGAGCTCGTCCTGTACCATTTAAACTTGATAGACAAAATAATTTTTCTTTAAACCTATCAAACTTTGAAAAATCTGTAAAAGAACATAAACCAAAAATAGTAATATTCAACTACCCTGAAAATCCTCTAGGAGTTGTAGAAGATGAGAAAACAATAGAAGAAGCTACAAAAATATGTGAAAAAAATGACGCTGTCATTATCTCTGATGAGGTTTATGATAGAATTATTTATGAGAAAAAGCATGTCCCGCTGAGGAGATTGTCTGACAACGTCCTAACAGTAAATTCTAATTCAAAAACACTTTGCATGACTGGCTACAGACTAGGAATTGCAATACCTCCAAATAAAAATGTTGCTGCTAATCTTTCTAATGCACAACAATACACTACAGCATGTCCTAGTACAGAATCTCAATATGGAATGATAGCTGCTCTTGAAAAACAGGAAGAGACTGACAGATTCATAAGAAATATGGTTGACACATTTAAGGAAAGAAGAGATTTGATAGTCGGTGAGCTAAACTCAATGAAAGTAATTAAGTGCGAAAAACCTGATGGAGCATTTTATGTCTTTCCGAATATAGAAAGAACTGGAATGAGTTCTCAACAATTCTCGGATTATTTAGTTGAAAGAGCTGATATAACTACTGTTCCTGGTGTTGTTTTCGGAGAAAATGGTGAAGGACATTTAAGAATTTCTTATGCAACCAGTCAGATTAAACAAGGTATGAATAGAATGAAAATTGCTGTAAAGCCTTTATTATGATTTTTCTTTAGACTCATCTATTTTTTCTGCTTCTTTAGTTTTTTCTTCTGGCTTTATTTCTGAAGGAACTTCTGCTGGTTTTCCTTTTACTTCCTCTTGAATTTCTTCTTGTATGGTCTTCTTCTTTCTCTCCTTTCTCTCTTCCTTTATCTTTTCCTTCTTTCCTTTTTTCTTTTCCTCTTTTTTCTTTACCTCTTCTTTAGAAGGTGTTTTTATGTCTACTCCTAATAGCTCGGAATAAACTATGTCATCTTCCTTTAGAACATGAATTCTTACTTTTCTTGGAGGTTTGCTTATGCCTCTTTTCCAGATTGCCTCGTTAATAGACTTCCCAATCTTTATGTTGTCAGACTTCATATGCCTTGTAAGAAAAGCTCTAACAATCTTGCTAGCGTTCCTAGCCCTTTTTTGTCTTTCCTTTTCAAAAGCTTCTCTTAAAGGAATAGTAAAAACTTTTTCTTCAGGCATAACATCATAGTATTAATCTTATTTATTTAAAGCTTATTTCTTGGTTTAAGCGTTAGACTATATATCCTTTTGTCTTTATTTCTGCATCTTTGAGAGATGCTTCTATTTCTTTCCTTACATAAAAATCTATGTACTTGTCCAAGGCCCTCTTATCTATCTTAGATTCAGACATTTCTTGGCGGTCTAAAGCATGTTCAAGTTCATGAGCTGCTGTTTTCTCAATAGATTTTAGAGGAATCAAACCTTCAAAGTGTATTTCTTTGTCATTAATCCTGTAACTCCTAGATACTTGGATATACTTAGTCCTTCCTTCAAGGCGTCTTCTCAAGCTAATCTCATTTTTATCATGCTTTATCATGCCGACTATAGTTCTTTTAGGATCTGGATGCACAGGAAAATCTTCAGAATCACCCAAGTAGAAATTATATCTTCCTAATAAGTCATCGCCGTAAGTCTCTCTTAAGAAGGGTGAGGTATAACACCATTCGCAAGGCTGTAGAGACATAATACCAATAAAAAATATGATTTATACACTTAAATATTTTTAGACTTTAAGTCGTCCGCGTCTCCAGTGTTTTGTCCTATGAACTGCAATTCTTCTTGTCCTAGCCCTCTTATTATATTTTTTCAAATCAGCCCACCTTGGAGCAGGCTTTTTTTTGCTGGCAGATATTAGTCTTAGTTTCTTTGGCAAAGGCGTTGGCTTGTT
>CAZYZB010000021.1:0-14941 GCA_964651405.1 uncultured archaeon | reverse complement strand
TGTATTATGTTGTTTTTCTGCATCCATTCCAATATTTTCTTTCTTTTCTCTAATTCTTTCAGTAATTCTGTTACTTCCACTCCTTTATGTGCACCTATTTCCTGTAAATAATAAGAGGTCCCGGTATATTCATAAACATCCTCGTTTGCATCCCAGTGATAAACCTGGTTAGTCCTAGCTTTTCCTGAACTCTGATCCACAGATTCTATCTCAACGATCTCTTTCATTCTTCTCGCAGCTTCTCCTTTTTCTCTTGTATGAATCATAACAATGACAATATCTAGCGTGTCTATCAAGGCTGGAGACAGGCTGATTGGTGGCGTCTGCAATCTATAGATAACATCTTCCACTCTTCCGGCATGCATTGTTCCCATCGCAGGTATACCAGATGCCATACCTTGGAACATTACATAAGCCTCTACACCTCTAACCTCTCCCACAATGACATAGTTGGGAGTTTGCCTGAATGCTTCCTTAAGAAGGTCAAACATTGTAACTTCCCCATAGCCCTTTGCAAAACCAATTCTCGTAACAGAAGGCACCCAGTTCTCATGAAGGAGGTTTAGTTCTCTTGTATCCTCGATTGATATAATTTTTGCTTCATTTGGAACAAACATCAGTAAAGAGTTTAGCATAGTGGTCTTACCTGTACCTACTCCACCAGCAATTAAGATTGAAGCACCGTTCTCAACAGCCAGCCATAAAAATGCTAGAATATCGCTGCTAACTGTCTTTTTATTTAGCAAGTCTATAGGTGAATACGGTTCTTGAACGAACTTCCTTATTGTTATTGAAGGACCGCGGGTGGTAACATCGCTAGCAAACGTAGCCTGTACTCTAGAGCCGTCAGGTAAAGTTCCATCAAGCAAAGGCTCAGCATATGATATGAATCTACCGCATCTTTCAGCAAGCTTTACTACAAATTCTTTTAGTTTTTTAGCATCAGAAAAGATTACGTTAGTTTTTATTGATCCGTATCTTCTATGGACAACATATACTGGAATACCAGTCCCATCGCAAGAAATATCTTCTATGTAAGGGTCTTGCATCAACGGCTCTAATTCATTTAAGCCAACAAAATTTCTTTGGATAAAATATAAGATCTTGAGGAATGACTCTTGAGTAGGCTTAATCTCATACTCTTCTAGAACTTTTTTCGTTTGTTCTTCTAGATAGTTTAAAGCTTCTTCTTTTTTCTTTACAGAAGAAAGTTCTACGTCAAGTATCTCCATTAATCCGCTTACTATTTTTTCGTAAGTTTTCTTTTCTTCATCGGTCAGTACCGGTTCAATCAAGTTATAAACAAACTCTTCTTCCTTCTCATACCATTTTATATCAGCATAAGCAAAAGGTTCTATAAGCGGATATTTCACACCGGCATTGCCCTCAGGGAAAGATACTATGGTCTGCTTTATCTCTTCTTTCTTAATTTCTTCAAAGGCCTTCTCTACTTTCTCTTCTTCTTTAAGAGCTTCCTCTTTCCTAAGTTCAAACTTGGGTATAATTTTTCCAAAAAATCCTTTTTTCTTTTCTGCAGCAGGCCCCACTTCAGCAGGAATATTTTTTTCTAGAGGATACTTTTTGATAGTTTTTTCTTTAGAAGGCTTTCTAAAAATCTTCTTCTTTATAAACTTAAAATGAGTTTTTTTCTTTGGTTTGTAATGCAGTTTTTTCCTAGGCCTTACGACTCTTTTATTCAGACTAGCCTTGTGTCTGATTACCATTTTTTTAACATGTCTCATAGTTTTTATTCTCAAGTGCACTGGTCTTTTGATTTTTCTTTTAAACTTATTCTTTGGCTTAGAATGCCTAATCTTTCTCTTTGGCATAAGGATTTATTGGTTAAGTTTATTTATTAAAGTTTTCATTAAGGTTAAGATTTTCTATTTTACTTAGCTTTTCATCAAGTATACCCAAAAATTAAAATGTAAATCTTGAAAGAATCAATAGAAGGATTTAAATGCCTTAGTATTCATTTAATTTGATAGTGATTTGATGACGAAAGAAACTGAGATGCCTGTAAAAGCTTATGTCTTTCTAGATGCAAAAGAAGGAACAGCTATGACAGATACTGCAAAAAAATTGGAAAAAATTGAATATGTTACAGATGTTAAACCAGTTTATGGAGTTCATGATGGTATTGCAACTGTTGAAGCACCGGATATGGATAAACTAAGAGAGGCTGTAACTTGGGGATTAAGAAGAGATGATGGGGTAAATTCTACTTTAACACTGATTGTAGTAACCGACAAAGACAGAAAGCCAATTGGCTTTAAGAAAGGTCAAGAAAAAGGAAAGTTTGAATACATTCATCCATCACTTCTAGACAAACCTGAAGATGAAGGCTTACTCTTATAAAAATCTTCCTAATTTTTAGTAAAATATATACAAGGTTATTTATTAAAGTTTGCCACCAAATCTTTAGTATGATTCCGGAAAATGTTAAAAAGGTTTTATTAAAACAAAGATACAAGCTCGTAGGAAAGCATGCAGCTGCCAAGCTTTGCTTGTGGACTAAAAAGTCTATAAAGTCTGGAGGTAAGGAACACTGCTACAAAGAGAAGTTCTATGGCGATATAGGAATAAAGAGCCATAGATGTTTGCAATGCACACCAGCAGTCTCATGGTGCTCTTTAAGATGTCAGTTCTGTTGGCGAGCAACCGAGCTTACGCTTGGACAGAAGATTACTGATGAGGAAGAGCCAAAGTTCATAGCCGACGGTCTTATAGAAGCCCAAAGACAGCTGATATCTGGACTGGGTGGAGTACCTCATGATGAAAAATATCTTAAGGAAGCCCATACTCCTAGCAACGTCGCCATATCATTGAGCGGTGAACCCACTTGCTATAGCAGACTGTCAGAACTTATAGAAGAGTTTCATAAAAGAAATATGAAAACCTTTCTTGTTACTAACGGCACTTTCCCGGAAAGATTAGAAAACTTAGAGGCATTGCCCACCCAACTTTATGTTTCTTTATGCAGCAACAGCAAGGAGATGTTTGAAAAAGTTCAAAAACCTTTGATAAAGGACGCCTGGGAAAGATTAAACAAAACATTAGAAATGTTTCCTGACATTAAGACCAGACGAGTCATCAGACTAACCATGGTTAAAGAGCTGAACATGATAGAACCTGAAAAATATGCCAAACTTATTGAGAAGGCATTGCCTAATTTCGTGGAAGTAAAATCTTTTATGTCTGTCGGCTTCTCAAGGCAAAGATTGCCTTACTCTGTCATGCCAACTCACGAAGAAATAAAAGAATTCTCTGAAAAGATTGCTAGTTCAACAGGCTATAAAATTGCTGACGAGAAAAGAGACAGTAGAGTTGTCTTATTAAAGAAATAATCATGGAATTATTTTAAATTTTTTAAACCAAAATATCCAAATTGGCTCTAGATTCACTCTTTTGATTTCATCTTTACTATACCAACCTATTGATTTCGTCTCAAAGGGGTTTCTTTTGATTTCTCCAGAAGTTTCACATTTAAAAACATACCAATAGTGAGTTTCTACACCCTTTCTACACTTATTCCAGCTTATCTCATCTTCAAAAATTAATCTACAACTCTCAACCTTAAGGTCGCTTTCCTCCTTAACTTCACGCATCAAGGCTTGTTCTATTGTCTCACCTTCATTAATATGCCCAGCAATTGCAGCAAAGCCAAATGGAGGTTTAAGTCTGTCTACTAACAGAAAATTTCCAAGTCTCTCAATTATAGCGCCAACTGAATAATGCATGTCTTTACCATTTTTTGATTTTCCCATTTTTGGTATTCCCATACTTTATTATGAAATATTAAAGAATATAAATTTCAGATTGCATATAGAAAATAAACTTGTGTGATTAAATGAAGATAGCTTTGTGTGGCAGTTTAAACTTTGGTGAAGAAGCATTTAATGAAATAAAGAGAAAACTTGTTTCAATGAATCATGAAGTTCTAATGCCAGCTTCAATAGAGAAGTTTGGACCAAAAATTAATGAAATAAAAAATAATAAAGAACTTTATCTTAAAATTGCTCCAAGCTTTATTAGAAAGCATTTTAACAAAGTTGCTGGTAGTGATGCTATACTTGTTATAAATTTGGAAAGGCATGGAATAAAGAATTATATTGGCGGTAATACATTTGCAGAAATCATGGTCGCTTTCTACCTTAACAAGAAAATATTTCTTCTGAATCCTATACCAGACGATGAGAAACTATCCTTCATATTGGACGAGATCAAGGCTGTAAAGCCAGTAGTGTTGAACGGCAATTTGAATCTAATCATTTAAAATTTTTATGTAATTAGAAATCAATGGAACCAAACTTAGTTCTGTAAATTTCATAGGTTCCTCGGTTACAAAAGAGTCTGAGGTAATTATCTCTGTTGGTTTAAGTTTAATTAATTTCTCTATTCCTTCCTTAGTTATCAAATGGGGAAGAGCTATGAATATTCTATTTGGCTTGAATCTTTGAGTTAATTCAAAAGCCGGAGCTATAGTTCCTCCACTAGCTGAAACATCATCATAGATTATAACATCCCTATTTTTCAGTTTTGCCTTAGGAGGCTTCATTGTTATAGCTTGAGTTCTATGGTCTCTTTCCTTCTCTAAACCTTCAAAATCAGCATCAAGCAAACCAGCAAGCTCTTGGATTAACCTGTCCGCACCTTTGCCTGGACCTATTACTATAGGCTCTTTGAGATTCTTTGATTTTAAATAATCTGCAAAAAGTGCAGCAGGACTTTGGTCATAAACTTTTATTTTTTTAAAGAAGCTTTGGAGAGGTGGAGATTTTCCGTAAAGATGGGAGTTTATAGTTATTATGTTTGAAACTCCTAGGCTTTCGTACAAAGTTGCTATGTTTGAAAATGATTTGGTTTCTCCTGGTAGAAACTGCTTGTCCTGCCTTGAATAGAACATGTAAGGCAAAAAAAGATTTATCTCATTTGCTCCAGCTTCTTTTAGTAACGAATAGATAAAGAAAATTTTCATAACGTTGTTGTTTATATCAGGCTTGAACCTTTTTGACCTCAAAACAAGCAAAACACTTTTATTTTTTAGTTCTGCTTCTTTCAAAGTAAGTTTAATCTCGCTGTCAGGAAAAGTGTAAGTTTCAATTTTAATAAATTTTGCATTTATTTGCCTTGCAATTTGTTCAGAAAATTCATCTTCTCCGAGAACCACATCGATTTTCATAGATAAGATAATTTAAAGTTTATTTTATAAATATGAGCATGGAAAGGACGCTAAACTCTAGAGAACACTTTCTCGAGTTAGAAATGAACTGGGAAGACTTTGACCTACTGAACCAAGGAAAGCAGGTAGAAACCAGATGGCCTATGGGAAAAGTGTACGCGCACAATATGGATCCCTTAAGCAAGGGCAATCACAAAAAAATGGATAGATCTATGAGGAAGAGAGAGGGTGCTGTATTGAACTTAGAGACTGGAGATGTGAACATTTATGTTCCTTCAGGAGTGCTTAATACTGCATTCTATTTGGCGACTAATTTTAGCTATGAGCTAGGTAATTTAAGAATAGAGCCATATGATGAACGTTCGCGACCTATACACATAAGATTAATCTTTCCTAGGTAAAGTGGGCTCGCCCGGATTTGAACCGGGGTCACACGCATATTGGATTACTTCCCCAAGCGTGTATTCTAGGCTTTCGCATACTAGACCAAGCTATACTACGAGCCCTTGCTATAAACTATCTATGCTAACTATTTTATTTCTATTCTTAAAGCCTTTTAAAATCTTTATAGAAGACTTTGAGACATTAAAATGATTAGCTAGTATTTCAATTAAACGATTGTTTGCATGACCTTTAGAAGCAGGAGCATCTACTTTTATTTTATAGTTATTCTCATTAACCTTGATTACTTCAAAAGTTTTCGCATTCGGAATGACCGTAACATTCAACTTCATAAAATCATTCTAAAAACAAAAACAAATACATTATGCCTATTCCAACTAAAAGCATCACTAGCTGAACAAAAGACTTTATTGGTTTAGTTTCTTTATGCAATTCTGGAATCAAATCAGATGATGCGATATATATAAAACTGCCAATTGCAAACGGCAAAAGAAAGCCTGTCAAATTTTCAACATAAGAACCTATGATTAAAGAGATTATCGTCCCTACCACAGCTGTCAAGGCTGTAACGAAATTCATAAACAATGCTTTTTTCTTTTTAAATCCGCCATGAATTAAAACTCCAAAATCTCCTATTTCCTGCGGTATCTCGTGCAGTATAACTGCTATTGTTGTAGCAATTCCTAATTGGATTGAAGTTAAGTAACTCGCACCAATTATTAAGCCATCAATAAAGTTATGGACTGAATCTCCTATCATATTCATCACAGCAAATGGATGCGGATGTTTTATTGAAGTTGGTATGTGACAGTGTCTCCATTGAACAAATTTTTCAACTATAAAAGATATTATTATTCCTAAAAGAATGTAAGATGCTAGAGATAACTCATTATTTAACTTTATTGATTCTGGCAAAAGATGTATGAAAGCGTCTCCTAATAATCCACCTACTGAAAAGCTAACAAAATAAAGAAGTATTTTCTTTAAGGTTTCTTCTTTTATTGAAAAAGTAGGCAGACCTATAAGAGAGATGCAACTTACTAAAAATACACTCAACAAACTGTAAAACCAGATTTCAATCATTTTTATCTTTTATACTTTGCTACCTGCTTGTAAGTATCAACATGCGTTAGAAACAAAGATCTACAGCAATATCTTTTCAACCCTAAATCATCTAAAACTTTTTTAGGATCTTCCCCTGCTTGAACTCTTTTATTAAAAGCTTCCCAAAGATGTGCAACAGTTTTACCACAACTTATGCAACGAACCGGAATAATCATTTTATCACTTTAGTTTATTTAATAGATAAGAAGAGTTTATATTTAAAGTATTTAAAATTGTTCTAAACTTATTTACGCTAGGATTGCGTCTATCGTTCTCTATTTTTCTTATATAATCCTTGTTTACGCCAAGAAGTTTAGTGAGCTCTTTTCTTGATATTTTTAATTTCTGTCTTCTTTCTTTTAGTATTTTTCCTGTTCCTTCAACATTTGATAGAATTTTTATCCAATCTTTCTATGTACCATTGTTTTCTTAGTTTCATTAATTCTGGATATGGGCAATTATTAATATAGAAACCTAAAACATAGCAACCTGTAGATTTGTTATCTCTACATATATATGTTTTAATTCTGAATTCTTCTAAAAGAGATTTCTGCCATTCAAGAAATTTATTATCTTTAGCAGTATGTTTATAGTAATAATAATTTCCATATTTGCTTTTCCATACTCTTATATTAGAATCTCCTAATAAATTTCCATTTATAAATTCATTTATTTGTCTCATTTATAAGAATAGAACTAAAATTGTAAAAAAATTAATTTTACCACTGCTGGTGGTAAATTACTATCGTTTCGAGCGCTGCTTATGCCTTCTTGGTCCACGCTTACTGCATGAAGGCTTATGAGGTTCAGTCCTTCTCGAATCTGTAATTAATAATGTTCTATCATAAGCTAAAAACTTTTCTTTTAACGAGCTATCGTACTCAACCAAGGCTCTTGCTATTGCTTGCCTAACAGCAGAAGCCTGTCCAAAAACTCCGCCGCCTCTAACATTAACAATTATATTCAAGGCCTTTCCAATTTCTCCTGCTAGAATTAAAGGTTCTTTTATCATAAGCTTTAACATTTCTGGCTCATAAACTTCCAAGGATCTATTGTTAATAATAATAGTTCCATCACCAGGCTTTGCAATAGCCTTTGCTATTGCCTCTTTTCTTTTACCCAATGTTTGTATCAACTCTTTCTTCTTAGTCAACTTTAGCACCTAGTTTATTGCACAAGTCTTTAACAGTCATATATTTGCACGTTATGCTTTCTTCTGTCTTGCCTATTTTCTCGCCTTTAAGATTTTGCGAGCCAATAAAAACTTTCAGTCTTCTTAATGCCTTTCTTCCTTTATCTCTCTTATAAGGAAGCATTCCTCTTATTGTCCTCTTTAATATTTTATCAGGTTGTCTTGGATAAAACGGTCCTTTGTTAGGGTCTCCTCTTTCTCTTTTAGTAAGATATCTTCTTATTATTGCATCAGAATTTCCAGTTATAATAGACTTCTCAGCGTTTATGATTGTAATATCTTCTCCTTTTAACAATTCCTTTGCAACTCTCGTTGCAAGTCTTCCTAGTATAGCTCCTTCAGCATCAACTATCATTCAACCAACCCTACAAATATAAATTTTTCCTTCTTTTCTTTGTGTAGTAAATTCATTTTTTGAAGTTAAAACCATATAAAAGTAATTTTGAGCTGTTACTCTAGACATTCCCAAGTTCATTAAACGACCCAAATATTCATCTTTTTCAATCTTACTAGACTCCTCTAAGCCTTCATTAAGTATTCTTCTAGATGCTTCTAATCTAGTTTCTGGTCCAACTTCCCATGGATATCTTGGTAAACAGCCTGCAACCATTATATCACTATCCTAACATTTGTTCCTTTTGGGTTTTCCTTAACCAGCTCTTCTATTGTTAAGACTTTACCACCAGCTTTTTGTATTCTTTCTATTGCAACCATGGAGAAACTTGCTGCAGCAACCTTTAGAGGCTTCTTTAAAATCCCAGACGAAAGAACTTTGCCTGGAACAACTATGATATCATTCTCCTTGCAAACCCTGTTTAACTTTGACAAGTCTACTTCTGCTCTTTTTCTTCTTGGCTTTTCCATCTCGTCTGCCAGCTTAATCAAGAACGGTACATTTTCCTTGTATCCTCTGTTTCTAATGTCTTCTATCAAGCTTGCAATAATTGGATTTGTTGGTCCTGTTGGTTTTGACATAAAATCACTTAATCATTTACTTATTTAAATTTATAAGCATGTGCGGAGGGCCGGATTTTCATTCAGAGAGGACGTGTTCAATCTTCATTTTCCTCACCGAAGTTTGAACCGACGGAGGGACTAACCCACAGGATTTCTTATCATAGCAAGTGAAACTTGCATCAGCACTTAAGCGTCCGATCTTAAGTATCGCACAGCAGGTTTGTCCTGCGCCTTATCCTGTACGCTCTGCGTACATTTAGACCAGACTTGGCTACCTCCGCGTGATTAAGAAAATATAAGAAGAAGTTTATAAACTTGATTATTTCAACTTTCTTACTTCTTTCCCAAAATCCTTTACTTTTTCCTTTAGAATATCTACTGCGCTAAAAACAATTTGTTCAGGTTTTAAACTAGAAAGACTTTCAACATTGAATATGAACTTTGTGTTATCTCCCTCTATTTCCAACAAGTTTTTTGGTTTTGCTACCTTTATGCACTCCTTGCATAAATCACAATCCAAAGTCAAGGAAGCTTTATCTCCATCAATTTTCAAGGCATTTTTCGGACAAGCTTTCACAGCTTCTTCTTGATTTTCTAGTTTCCCTTTTAATTTAACAGAAGGAAAGTATCTGTAATTAGCAATGGATGATTGATACCTTGCATGATTCTGTGCGATGCCTAAAGATGCAGAAGCTTCTAATTTTAATTTCTGATCATCAAATAGCTCAACTATTGGTATTTCGTCAAATAAAGGTTTTACGTCTGGGTCGCTTGACTTCATGTCTTTTGAATAAACCATTGCCGGTCCTTTTTTATTTATTACAAGAACTACCTCACACATAGAACAAGTCTTCCCATCATCATGTTCGTCCTTAAAATGGAATTTCTTAGGATCAAAAACCAAAGGAATTAGCCCTAGTCTATGAGATATTACTTCATTATATAAGACCGACCCATTTATAGAAACGTCAACTGAGTCTATTGCAAGTATCGGAATCTCAGACATCATTATTCTTCTTAATGTATTGGCAAACTGAGGATTAGAATCTTCTAATAAGAATTTTAACTCAGTATCATTTTTATTTAAAACATGTATTTTCAAAATACCACCTAGTTAGTAAAATGGTTATTGTTTATTATTTATTAACCTTTCTATATACGTCTACCACGTCTCCCGCCTTTTGATTTCATAAACCCATGCCCTAATGGCGTGACATCTTCTATTCTACCAATCATTAAGCCTGTCCTAGCTAAAGCTCTTATTGCAGGTTGAGCTCCTGCACCAGGGCTCTTTGATCTTATCCCACCTGGAGCTCTTACTCTTATGTGAACTGCGTTTATCCCTTTTTCTAAGGCCACTGTGGCAGCTTTGCTAGCAGCTAGCATAGCAGGATATGGTGAGCCGCCCTCTCTATCCTTATCACTCATCATGCCTGCTGAAAATCTTGCTACTGTTTCGGAACCAGTAATATCAGTAATATGAATAATCGTATTATTCGGCGAACTAAAAATATTTGCTATCCCCCACTTTAGATCTTTTTCAGGTATTCTTGGTTTCAACTTTTTCACCTAATCTCATTTTGCTTTTCTCATAAAAGCTTATCTTTCCGTCTTCAGACAAAGGAACAATCAAACTAGGCCATTTAACTCTTTTCTTATCAAGAGCAATATGCCCATGAATAATAAATTGTCTTGCTTGGCTTATGCTATGCGCCAAGCCTCTTCTAAAAACTAAGGTCTGTAATCTTCTTTCTAAGATAGTTTCAACATTTAATGCTAAGACATTATCCAAACTTGCATTTGGGTTTATCAGGCCCATCTTAACTAATTTATCTAAAAGTATTTTTTCCTTGTCCTTGTCTCTCTTTGCAGCAAGACCTCTAGCTAGTCTTCTATAATTTCTTAGAATTGATTCTGCTCTCCATATTTCTTTCTTTCTTCTTAAGCCATAATCTTTTTTTAATTTCTTTTCAGATTCTATTCTAGTTCTATCCCACGGTCTTAATGGTTTATCAAATTTTTTCTTTTGTCTTTTCATTTAATCACTTTTTTTCTTCCTTCTTAGCTTCAGGTTTTGCTGGAGCAGGCGTTGCCGCTTTCGCTGGTGCTGCACCTGGTTTTACCTCAGCTTTTCCTTCTGCTTTTGCTTCCGCTTTTCCTGAAGGTGCTGGTGCTGCTCCTAATCTTTGTTTAACTTTAGCAACCCCTACAATCATTCCAGTTCTAAAGCTAGACCTTGTTCTTTGTCCTCTTACTGGCAAACCAAGTTCATGTCTTATTCCCTTATAACAACGAATTTTTTTCATAAAGTCAATATCGCTCTTAACAGCCAATCTTAATTCTGAGCTGACTAAATGTCTGTTTTCTCCTGTAGAAGGATCTAATCTTCTATTAAGCATATGATAAGGAATTCCATAGTTTGAAGGACTCTTAATGACGTCTTCTAGCTTGTGAATCTGATCTTCAGTCAAACTTCCTAACAAAGCTTCTGAGTCTAAACCGGAAGCAGTTAGAATTCCATTTGCCAAAGATTTTCCTATGCCCTTAATTCCTAAAATAGCATTTCTTACTTTTTTGTTTCCATCCAAGTCTATCTCAGCTATTCTAACTATTCCTCTAACTCCCTCTATCATTTTCCTCTTTTTTTCAGGCTTTTTTTCTTTAGCCTTTTCTTTCTTTGCCTCTTCTCTTTCTTCTTCTGGCTTTGGCTTTCTTACTCCCATCAAATCACTTTTCAATTAATTAGAACTAATATTTATAAAGGTTAATAAACCTATCTCAGACTACCATTTTTCATAGTGGATTTTGCTCTTATCAAACTCTTTTTCACTATTTAGGCAACTGATATTAAAGCCCTAAATAGTTATACTGAAGAAAGACACCGTCGGCATTAGTGTGAATTTATTCCAAGCCGTAAGGTTTGGAATTATATAAAAGAAAAATTCCAACCATAGTGTTTTTGAAATATAAAATCCTCAAGAAAACTTTCATCACCAAATTTTTCTGGATGTTCCTTCAATTCTTTACTTTGGAGCAGACTTCTAACTGGTTTTTGGCTTTTATTTTGAGCAAAGTTATCCCAAAGTTTTTTAAGAGATTGCTTTTCAGCCTCTCTAGGATTATTACTTTGCATAAATGCTGCATAAATACCCATTATTCCTAGACTAGAGATGAATGAAAAATAATCAGCACCATAATCTATTCTTCTTATTTCATTAAATTCCCTGTTAGCTCTAGCAAGCAGTTGCCTTGAATATCTGGCATTAAGGGCATTATTTTCAGCTTCAAACTCGCCTTTTGCTGCAGAAATGCATTTTGTTAACAACGTATCAAAAATATTAAAAGTTAATCTTTGATTTTTCCAGTGGTCAGCGACATGACCCCCTTCATGTGCTATTTCGCCTATAATTTCACTAGGTTTTTTCAAATTTGGTTCAGCTAATTCTTCGACAATTACTACATCAGGAAATTCAAAAAGATAATCCGATTGATAGCCGATTGGCATGTCACATTTTATTGGTCTACCAAGAATTTTTCCAAATTTTCTAGCCTGCTCTTCAAAAAGTTTTAGCCCATCTTCCTGCGATTTGCACATATATAAATTACAATGAGGGGGAAATCCGCTCATATTTTTTGAAACATCTTCGAGCGTTTTTACTGTTAAAACTTTGTATGCAGGTGAAAATTCTCCATAATTATGAACGTTAATTGTCATTTTAGTTAGTAAAATACTAAAATATTTAAATTCATCAAAATAGTGGCTTGGGATGATAATTTGCGCCGTCGGCAGGATTTGAACCTGCAAGTCCTTGCGGACACTAGCTTACTTGACATCATTACGCCTATCACTCTTCATAACGCCGCACTTCAGAGTCAAGCCATATAATCATCTGTCTCAAGGCTAGCGCATTAGCCAGATTCTGCCACAACGGCTTAATTAGAATACTAGGCCAAGTATTTTTAAATCTTATAGAAACTTGTAATAAAATCTGCTTCGTAGATATTAAAATAATTTTATTTCCTTGCTAATTTATGACCTTTAACATATGCCCACAATTTCTTTGTCATTTCAGCAGGCGAAACCTTACCATGACCAATTATTTTTGCCAAGTGCTCATCTGGCACTATGTGATAACCACCAAAGGCCTTTCTCTTTGCTACCATTTTTTCACCTCTAATTAATTATGCTTCTTGCTTAATAAGTTTAATTGCAATTATTATTCTTCCATATAATCTACATCTGTCTCAAAATCCTCTGGGTCTATTTCCTCGGCCTTTACAGGCTTGGTTACTTTCCTTTTAGCCACAAAATCACCTATTTTAATAAATATATATAATATTTATATGAAATTAGTAGTTATTTTGATAGTTTTATTATTTTTGATAGTTAAACCAGCAGAAGCTATGGTGACGTGGTCTAACAACCAAGAGACTGTCGCATCTGGATCCAAGTACATTCCGGGCAGAAGTTATGGTTTTCAGATAACTTGGACAGCTGACGAGTACCATACTGTAAAAAATATTATTCTAGAATCTAACTTTTCTACTTTAAATGGAAACTTAGGTAATGACACAATAACATTCATAGAAGGTACGCCAATCACTGTAACAAAAACTTTTGTTGATTTGCCTGGCGGAAGGTATTTGTATAGGTGGTATGCATCTGACAACGAATCTAACTGGACTTATAATGATCAAGCAGCTTATACCATTAATCAAAACAATTCCATATCAATTAATCTTTACCTAAATGGAACGGAAAATAACAGAAGCTATAAATTAAATGATATGGCTAATTTTACAGCACTTTTAAACATCCCGAACAAGTTGGTTTTTTTGGATTCAACATACCCAGGATTCGTACAGCAAAGTAGCTCAACATCATCTGTAAGCAGCCTTACAAGCTTAATTTCTCCAGGGATTTTTAGTGTTACTGCATATTGGAATGGAGACGTGAACTATACAGCTTCTAGCAAAACTTATTATTTCGATAATATACCGCCTCAGTTCACCATCAGAGGAGAATATCCACTTAATCCTCCAGAATACTATCCGTATATGGTTTATAACTTTAGCATGGTTTGGTCAGACTTAACTCTAAGTAATGTTTGGTTTGAATCTAATTTTAGTGGCACTTTGAAGAATTATACAAATGATACAACTCCTGCAGTTCAAAGCGCTTCTAATAATTTCTTTATATCAATGTATGATTTGCCTGCAGAAGAATTTCAATATAGATGGATAGCTAGCGATACTGCGAACAATGTAATGAATACTACCTATTATTTTTATACTGTTTTGAAGAGGTATCCACTTTACATACAAAAGATACCATCCACCTCAGTTCTAAAAGGAACTAAAACTACATTTATATGCAATTCAGTAACAGAGGAAATATCAGCCTCTAATTTTAAATTTTATAGAAATAACAGCTTGATAGCAAATGACACCTCCTCAAGCAGAAAGGATGAACAAACTTTAAACGAAGGAGTCTATGAATATGTGTGCAATAATACTGAAACCCAGAATTTCACAGAACAAACATCAAAAGTAATTTTATATGTCGGCCTTACAAACATAACAGAACCAGAAACGCCTAAAACATTAAATCTAACTGGACCTTATTTAATCGAGCTTAATCCAAATGATACTTATGAAGCGAGTTTTTTCTTAAAGAATAATTTGGGAGAAACTATTAGCAACTTGTCAGTAGATTTGACAGGAGTCTCTTCAAACTGGTATAATATAAGTGAATTTGCATCTAGTATACCTAACAATTTCTCTTTGTTAATAAAGATAGGCTTTAACATTCCTACTTACGCAGAACTAGGAGATTACAATCTTACCTTAAGAGCATTAGGTAAAACAAATGAAACAAAAGTAACAACAAAGGCGATAACTTTAAAAATTTCAGCTGCTCCTCCACCTCAACTTTTTCCACCTGTTTATTCAATTGAGACAGCAAACGCAACATCTAATGGAAACATATATGAATTTGTTTTAAAGTGGAATGATGAAATAGGTTTGTCAGGCTACATGTTTTCTTCAAACATAAGCGGCCAATGGAGTAATGACTCTTGGATTCCTTGTACAGGAACAGAATG
>CAZYZB010000020.1:0-16738 GCA_964651405.1 uncultured archaeon | reverse complement strand
CGTGAATTACCTTTGGCATAAATAAAGAGTGTAGAAGACATTTATAAATTTATTTGTAAGGTAATCTCTATTTTCTAAGAATTTTTTCTTCAAAATCAGTGAATTCCTTATGTGCTCCTTCGACTTGCTTTAGGTTATTTATTATCCTTTCATGATCTTTAGTTGAATAACGGATTTTAAAGTGTTCCAAGATATCATGTTCTTGTCGAAATACTTTCTTTTTAGCTTGTATTCTTCCATCATATGGCATCTGCAACACAATGTTATTAGATTGCTTAGGGAATTATCCTTTGATATTACGAATGGAACTATATGATGAGTATATATCTTGCAATTGGGGTTACCGCACTTTTGGCAAGTAAATGAATCTCTTTTCCATACTTCTAGTCTGATTCTATCCCAACCGTTACCTCTAAAATAAAATTCTCCTGTACCGCCTCTCCAAAAGAAACTTTTTTCTCCAGAGTGTGCTTTTCTAATCTTTTCCTTGGCCTCTTCTGTGTGATGTTTGCCGTACATCGGATGATTTTTACCCGAAAGTATTTTACTATTATTTTCGCTGGTTAAACCTTTATTCCAAGCAACTTGTAATCCTTTTTTATTTTTATTCCATGGTGAAAGCCCTTTCTTGAATGAAGATTTTGGAACTATTCCAGTCTTTTTGCCTTTGTTCCAAGGGACTAACCCCTTTCGCTTTTCTGCAGAAAGTCTGATTTTTTCATTCGTTTCACTTGTTAGGCCCTTACTCCATGGAACGAATGTTTCACTTTGCATTCTTATTCTTTCATCAGTTTCTTTTGTCAAGCCCTTTCTCCACGAAGTTTGCAAACCTTTCTTTCCCTTATTCCAAGGCACTTTATTTTTCATTTTTTCAGAATGTCTCAATAATCTATAATCCTCATACTTAGTCAAACCCTTATCCCAAGGGATACTTCTCTTTAAGTGAGAGTTTATCTTTCCTAAAGCAAAAAGTCTTTTCATAGTTCTGCTTCTCTTCTCATTCTGTTCTTTTGTCCAGTATGTAGACATCTAGAAGCATTATTTAATCTATTTTTACTTATTATTTCAATCTAATTTACTACTCATGGTAGTTATTTTGCTCTCTTTTCTATACTCTCGATTGATTGTTGGATTCTTTCGTGCTTGTCCTTTAACTTTTCTTGAATCGGTATATTGTTCTTTTTATAATAGTTGTATATGGCATCAGAAAGAGCATCTATAGCAAGCAACGAACAGTGATATTTCAAAGGTGGAACGCCTCCCAGTTTCTTAACAATATCATCTTTTGTAACCTCCAACGCATCTTTTAGATTCATTCCTTTGACCATTGTGGTTAGGAGACTAGTATTGGCTATGGCAACTATGCATCCAAAACATTCAGCTTTTATATCAGCTATTTTGTTGTTTTTAACTTTGATGTAAATCTTCATAATGTCTCCACAGACGACATTTCCAGCTTCTCCAATTCCGTCTGCATCTTTTATTATTCCAATATTCTTTGGATGTTTAAAGTGTTTCATAATTTCTTTCGAATACAAGCTTGGAGTTTTCATTATTTCCACTTTCCTTTAAACGGCGAAATTTTTCTCAAGTTCCAAACAACTTTTGGCAAAACTTTTATTGCATAATCTATTTCAGACTTGGTGGTATATTTTCCTAATGATAATCTTAATGAACCATGAGCTTGCTCATGCTTTAAACCAATAGCCATTAAAACGTGAGATGGCTCTAGTGTAGAAGATGAGCAGGCAGAACCTGTTGAAGCAGCTATCCCATACGAGTCTAGTTGAATAATTAAAGCCTCTCCTTCAATGAAAGCAAACCAGAAATTTGCATTATTTGACAACCTTTTAGTTAGATGACCATTCAAATAAGAATTTTCAATTTTTAAAACATTTCTTATTAAATAATCTCTTAATTTTGTTAGTCTCGCTGCTTCTGGTTTCATTTCCTTCTCTCTTAATCTAACTGCCTCTGCTAAGCCAACAATGCCAGCGATGTTTTCAGTAGAGGATCTTACGCCAAATTCATGACCGCCTCCGTGCAATAGAGGATCGATGTTAGTTCCTTTCCTTATAAAAGTTGCACCAACACCTTTTGGACCATAAAATTTGTGAGCAGACAAAGAAAGTAAATCAACATTCATTTTATTAACATCTATTGGAATTTTCCCAAAGCTCTGAACAGCATCAGTATGAAACAGAACATCTTTTTCCTTGCATATTTTCCCTATTTCTTCTATTGGCTCTATAGTCCCTATTTCATTATTTGCATGCATTATCGAGACTAGAATAGTATTGCTTTTAATAGAGCTTTTTAATTTTTCTAAATCAACTAATCCATATTTGTCTACTGGCAGATATGTGATTTCAAATCCTTGCTCTTCAAGCCATTTGCAAGATTCGAGAACAGCGTGATGCTCTATAGCAGAAGTTATAATATGCTTACCCTTTTCTTTGTTTGCAAAAGCTATTCCTTTTATTACTGAGTTTATGGATTCGGTTGCGCTTCCAGTGAATATGATCTCTTCTGGATTAGCATTCATGGACTTTGCTACTGTTTCTCTAGATTCTTCTAAAGCTTGTTTTGCTTCTAATCCAAAAGAATGTAAAGACATAGAGTTTCCAAATTTCTTGTAGAAATAAGGCTTCATCACTTCTAAAACTCTTGGATCTAGAGGAGTCGTAGCTGCATAATCCAAATATACTCTTTTCATAAAATAATATAACGGTGTTATATTATATAAAACTAATCATGGTTATTTCTAACAAATAGAAAACCATCATGTAGCATCCTCTAACGCAACCGCCACCACTTCTGGTAAAGTAAACTTTGTTCATCAGTCTTTCCAAAGCTTTCTTTAACTAATAAGCTCAAGAAAAATAAAGACAGCAAAAATACAAATCCCAAGCGTAATTGAAGAGCTTTACTCATAATTTTTATTAAAACAGTAAAAGATTTAAATACATCAAACAAATAAAGATTGCTATGTCTTATGAACAATTTTTGTCATCTGGAATGCACATCGGAATGAAGCAGCAAACCAAGGATATGAAGAGATTTATCTATAAAATAAGAGATGACGGCCTAGCTGTCCTGAACTTGCAAACAATAGAGGATCGTGTAAAGCTAGCAGGAAAATTCTTGGCAAAATTCCAAAGGATAATGGTTGTTTCAAGAAAGGCAGTCGGCTGGAAGCCTTCAATAAAGTTTGCAGAAGCTGTAAATGCAAAGTCTGTAACAGGAAGATTCATGCCTGGTATAATAACAAACCCCTCTTTTCCTGGATACTATGAACCGGAAGTTGTTGTGATAACCGACCCTTTAATTGATCTACAGGCAATCGAAGAGTCAACTAAAATGAGAATCCCTATTGTTGCTTTATGCGACACTTCAAATGAGACTCAATCAATAGACGTAATAATACCAGTCAACAACAAAGGAAGAAAAGCTCTTGCAACAGTCTACTGGCTCTTAGCAAGAGAGATATTAAAAAATCGCGGAACAATAAAACAGGATGAGGACTTTAAAATGAAAGCAGAAGAATTTGAATCTGAAGAAATGGAAAAACCTGAAAGAGACGGTAAAAAAGAATTTATAAGAGGCCCATCAAATTATAAGTATGCAGGTAAGAGACCCGGCGGTGGCAGGAAGTTTTTATCCAGAAGACCCTGAAGAATTAAGACAAATACTTAAAAATTTCTTAGAGAATTTAGAACCTAAGAGAAGAAAATGCATAGGTATAGTTGTCCCGCATGCGGGATATGAGTTCTGTGGCAAAACATCTGCCTCTGTTTATAATGACGTTTCAACTGGCTTTGATACTGCAATAATTTTAGGACCTAATCATAGCGGTTTGGGAGTTGGTGTTGCCACATCAATGGAAAGGTGGAGAACACCTCTTGGAGACATAGAAATAGATGAAGAGTTTGTCAAGTACTTAACAAAAGATTCTGTCATAATTGAAGATCCTAAATCGCACTGGCGTGAGCACTCAATCGAGGTCCAACTACCATGGCTTCAATATCGTTTTAAAGAGTTTAAGATTGTTCCAATAACCATAAATCCGATATACTTTGATGTTAAAACCTGCAGAGAAATAGGAGAGAAAATTGCAGAAGTAACAAAAGGACTACGAAGAAAAATTTTGATTGTTGCTAGCAGCGACTTTACTCATTACGGTTCTATGTACGGTTACGAGCCTTTCGATGGATCGGCTAATGAAATCATAAAGAAAATAAATGAGATGGACTCGGAAGTTATTAAATTAATAACGGGTCTTAAGCCATCTGAAGTTATAGAAGTTTGTGACGAGAAAAGACTTACAATATGCGGTTATGGCGGAATAGCTGCAATGCTTTTTGCTGCTAAAATCTTAGGAGCAACGAAGGGAGAGCTAATAGACTATTCAACGAGCTTTGAAGTTTCAAAGAATACTGATGCTATTGTTGGATACGCTGGAATAGCTATATATTGAAAAAATAAGGAAGTCTTCTCTTTTTGTTATAGGAACAATAGTCACAAGTCTTGGAAGATCTGTATATACAATAATCGCAACCTTCCTCTTTTAACCACCAATTAGCTTCCACTCTTTTATCGCTTTCCCAAGGATTTCTTGTTATGAATCTTTGCATGCATGGAAATTTAGAAGACTGATAAATCAAGTTTTTTAACCACTCGATGTAGTAAAAATTAATAATAGTTCCTTCAAATAATAGGCTATGCAGGATGTAATCAAAAAGCATGCTTTGCTTAATGCCATAGAATACAATGGAAAGGCTAACACTCAAGCTGTCTTGGGAAAGGTTATTGCAGAAAAACCTGAGCTGAAAAACGATATGGCTACTGTCGGAAAAGAAACTGCAAAAATAGTAAAAGAAATCAACTCATGGCCTTTGGAAAAACAGAAAAAAGAATTGGAAAAGTTTGGAAAAATAGAAAAGCCAGAAAAGGTAGAAAGGGAAGGTCTACCTCCTTTGCCAAACGCTGAAATGGGAAAGGTTGTTACAAGGCTTCCACCATTTCCTTCAGGAGCAATGCATCTTGGAAATATGAAGGCTGCAATAGTTTCTTACGAGTATGCCAAAATGTACAAAGGAAAGTTCGTTGTTAGAATAGAAGACACTGATCCTGATCCAGAAAAAGTCAGGAAAGAAAATGTTGAACTCATTAAAAAAGACTTGGAAGCTATGGGAATAAAGCCTGACCTGTTCTATTTATGTTCCTCACGATTTTCGAAGCAATACAAATATGCTGAGCATATTATAAAAGAAGGAAAGGCTTATGTTTGTACTTGCAAAGCTGTAACTGGAGTTAAGAATAAGATGGCAGCCTCAAAAGAAGTTTGTGAACACAGAGACCATTCTGTAGAAGAGAACCTTAAACTTTTCAAAATGATGTTCAAGAAATTCAAAGAAGGTGAGGCAGTATTAAGGCTGAAGACCAATATTAATGATCCTAATCCAGCGCTAAGAGATCCTGTCTTGCTAAGAATAAGAGACGGTATAAATCCGACAACAGGCAAACGTCATAAAATCTATCCAGCATACAATTTTAACTGCGCTATTGAGGATCATGACGAAGGCATAACTCATATACTCAGAGGAACTGAGCATGCAACTAACACAGAAATCCAAAAGAAAATATACGAGGCAATGGGATGGACCAATTTTCCCATAACCATAAATTTTGGTTTCTTGTACACAGAAGGCGAAAAAATTCATAAGAGATTTATAAGAGATGCTATACAGCAAGGAAGGTTTACTGGATGGGATGATCCAAGACTTGGACAATATATGCTGATAAGAGCCTTAATCAGGAGAGGAATAAAACCTCAAGCCATCAAGAACATGATAATAGAAATGGGAGTGAATCCTCAGACAGTCCATTTCCAGTGGGAAAAACTTTACACTGAAAACAGGAAAATAATTGATCCTATATCAAACAGATATTTCTTTGTAGGAGAGCCTATAGAAATTAATCTGGATAAATTGCCATTTAGATCTGTCAAGGCTCCTCTCTTTCCTGGAAAGAAAAAATTCAGGAAGATTCCTGTCATCAAAAAGATCTATGTAGACAAGATAGACTTTACAAACTATAGGAGCAAGGAAGTTCGCCTAATGCATTTCTGCAACGTTATCCTAGATAGAAAAGCGAAGGTGACTGGAAAAGTTCTGAAGGACATTCCTAAGATTCATTGGGTATCTTCAAAAAACGTTAAAATAAAAGTCATAATGCCAGACGGTAAAGAAATAGATGGTTTGGTTGAACCTGAAATTGCAAAAGTTAAACCTGACCAAATAGTCCAATTCGAGAGAATAGGCTTTGCGAGATGCGACAAAAAGAACTTGTTCTATTTTGCACACAAATGACTATCTTTGAAATAAAAGCTGTTTGTTTTGAACAATCCTATATTTTCCATCTTCTAATATCTTAAGCTCGTTTTCACTAAAACAATAAACATCCGTAGAATGTACTATGAATCCCTCACCTACAATCGGCATCACTCTTCCGAACCTTGGGTCATGCTTATGCGATAACTCAAATAGCTCACATTTTTCATCTGGACATGCGTTTCTTATGACAACCACATCCGCATCCTTACTAAAATCAACACCTCTTGCAAGAGAACCAGTAAGGTACAGACTAGAAACATAAGGTTGATTTTTTGCAAATTCTGTAAAATTATTTAAAATTTCCATCCATTCTTTTCTAGAAAGTCCAGAATGCTCAACTAGAGTTAGGCCACATTGAGAAAACAACCTTCTTCTCGTTTCTGTTGTGCTACCTTCTATTTCTTCACTAATGATTCTATAATTTCCTTCAGATTTTGAGAAAGCTTTCATAAATAAGTCAAGCTGTTTTTTAGCTTTTTTTAGTTTATTTTCTGGAACAAACTCGTATCCCATTCTTGAAGGAACAAAGGCCTCTTCTAAACTGCCAAAAGTTTGATTTTCTATCTCTACTAGCCTGTCTACATATTCCTTAAGTGTTACTCCATATTTTTCTTTGATTTCTCTTTCCGTGTTTGGCTTAAACAATCTGACAGTTTCTTGTCTTATTTCTTTTCTAGTTTTCTTTTTTTCTCTATATGCAGCTGCAATTATATATCCTCTTTCATCTGCTTTTAATAAAGTTTCTAATGGATGACTAAGACGGCATACCATATTTTTCAATAGAATAGTAAATAATTTAAGATTGAAGAGTTTTGAAAAAGAACTTAAAGTTTCATTTCCAATATATTTTATGGACTTAAAGAATCTGATTGCTGCGATTTTCATAGTAGTGATAGTCTTAACACTGATAAACATAGAACCTTATCATAGTGGCTATTTTATAGTTCCTTCTGCAGTCAGTCTAGAAACAGCTGTTGTGATTATAATAGTCTCAATTTTTATAATAATTGTCATGCTCATTCCTAGAAAAAGTTCTATTTATTGAAGAGTTTAAATCTCTTTGTTTTAATTAAAAGATTATGGAAAAAAGGAATAACCGCTGAAGGTGTAAGGTTCTCTGTTGAACAAAATGGTAAAGAGGTCGCTAGGGCACGTCTCTATGTAATGTCGAATGACCTTCATAAAGAACCCTTTGGATTTGTAGAAGATGTTTTCATAGCTGAATCCCTCAGAGGAAAGGGATATGGATCAGAGATAATGAAAGCTTTAATTACTGAAGCACGACAAAGAGGCTGCTATAAGTTAATAGCTACAAGCAGAGATGAGAGGACAAAGGTTCATGAGTTCTATCGAAAATTAGGCTTTAAAGAATATGGGAAAGAATTTAGATTAGATATTAAAAAGACTTTACCATAAATCGCTAGAAATTAGAATAAGGAAAGTTTTTTTATTTTATTAAATATAGCTTACCACACTGTCATTCAAAGACTATAACTCCTCCTACGCATATCGGTTCTTCAATGATCAAACCGCATCTTTTGCAAACTTTTTCAAATTTATTACAGGCTAATGCGCCCTTACATTCTGGACACTTTTCTAACATATTTACTATTTTGTTGTGACAAGAGATATAGATTTTTTATGATTTTTATGACATATATAAAAAATTCATGTAATAAAATAACGAAATGCTAATAAATGTGAGAAATAAACTAACATTTGTATGATAGACAAAAAGGATAAAAAGATATTGGTTGAACTCATAAAAGACGGAAGAAAATCTTTTGCAGACTTGGCTAGATCGTGCAAGATGACAAGACAAAGCATTTTTAGCAGGATAAAATCTTTGAGAAGAAAGGGTATAATAAAAAACTTTACAGTGTCATTGGACCAACAGAAGCTAGGCTTGAACATTAAGGCCTACATATTGATATCAGCTTATCCTTCAGAAAGATCCAGAGAAAAGGCATCTGAAATCCTAGTAAAATTCCCACAGATAACTCAAATTCACAAACTTTTTGGAAGGTTTGATTTCCTGATAGAGGTTTTAGCAAAAGACATTAACGAGCTGTCAAACATAGTAGGAGAGATTCACAAGTTAGAAATAATAAACAGAACAGAAACAATGATAGTCCGAAAAAACATAAAATACGACATCCAACATCCAATTGAAAACATCTTGGTCTAGTTTATTCTAGCGCTAGAATAACTCTTAAATCCTGGCCTCTGCATATAATTAACATGACCAAAATATCAGAGGAAATTAAGAAATGGAAATGGATGAACACAGAAATGAAAAAGGATATTATAGAAGAGAAAGAGAAAAAATAGTTTTAATAGTGGACTTGAGCAAAGATATTATATGAAAAAATTCATCATTATTTTTATAATCTATTTAGGTTTTATGATATTTGCAGCAGGTGTGATTTTAGGCGACGTAAGGTTTGTCGCCACTGGTTTTCTAACTATAGCATTGCCTATTTTTTATCTATTTTTAAAAGGCCTTGAGATAAGGCAAAAGAGCGCCTTTGAACTAAATGAAAATAAGGACATAGCACTGCTACCAATAGCCAAAGCCATTTTAAGAAAAAGAACAGTCAAAGTTTCACTTTTATTCGCCATTATCGGCGCCATAATAATCATGATAATCTCATGGAACTTCTTATCCAGCAGCATTTTTTCATCCTCGCCTATTTCTGTAGAGAGCATAATAAATAAAGCTTGCATGAAAATGGACCCAAACACTGGTTGCAAAGTTGACCCATCCAAAATAACTGTCCCTTATGACGCGAACGGTGACGGTGTGAAGGAAGGAACTAATGACACACTAGCAACTCTTCTTAAGAAGTATGAGTGTGAAGGCGACTGCATAAAAAAACGTTGCAGTTGTCCCGGCTACTAAAGTTTAAATAGTTTATAGAAGAATTTAAAACAAGTGAACTAATGAAATGAGGTGATGATATGGATGATAATAGGATTCTACACATTGTTGAAATCGCTAGAAATACCGGAAAGGTAAAGATAGGAACCAATGAAGCAACAAAGGCCATAGAGAGAGGAGTGGCAAAACTTGTTGTCGCTGCAGAAGATGTACAACCAAAAGAAGTCATAATGCACTTATCTCCTTTGTGCAATGAGAAGAAAATACCATATGCTACTGTTAAGAGTAAGCAAGAATTAGGGAGAGCAGCAGGAATCGATGTCCCAACAGCAGCAATAGCGATAATCCAAGAAGGAGATTCTAAAAGAGATATAGAAGAACTATCTAAAAAGTGATTAAATGCCGCAGGATGCAACACCAGCAGAAGTAGTCCAACTATTGGGAAGGACAGGGATTAAAGGAATAACCCAAGTTAGATGCAAGATTATAGACGGAAGGGATAAAGGAAAAGTCTTAATAAGAAACGTCATCGGACCTGTGAGAATCGGAGACATACTTATGCTCAGAGAAACGGAAATGGAATCTGCTGGAACAATGGAAGTGAGATGATGAAGTGCAGTTTTTGTGGAAAAGAAATAGAGAAGGGAACTGGAGTAATATTCGTAAAGAACGATGGCAAACTTTTGTACTTTGATTCCTCAAAATGCGAGAAGAACATGCTCAAACTAAGAAGAGAGCCTGCAAGAACTAGATGGGTAAAGAAAACCAAGAAATAATTTATTTTCTTATAATTTTCTTTTATATTTTTTTACCTCTAAAAAGAAATTTAATTCACTATTATGAGTTAAAAGCATTTGTCTAACTTCTTTTTTTGACGTGGTTAGGTTTATATCTTACCTTGTAGATAATCTCCACTGTTTTGTATGTTCAGAGAAAACTTAGTTAAAGACCTGAGAGAATTTGGTTTAAGTGAGTATGAAGCCAAATCATATTTGGCCTTGAGTACTCATGGCCCATTATCTGCTTCTTCTGTCTCAGAATTAAGCAAAATCCCCCAATCAAAAATCTATGAAGTTTTAAGATCTCTAGTTTCTAAATGCATGGCAGAGTATTGGAACGGAAAACCTTTAAAATACAAAGCAGTAAATCCTTTATTTGCTCTTAAAAAGATCCTTAATCAGAAGAGAATGAATATTGAAAATTTAAGAGAAAAGACAAATGCACTAGTAAAGGAATTAAAGCCGCCTAAAGAAAACGGATTTGGCTCATGGTCTTCTAAAGGAAAGATAGCCTGCTTAGAGAAAGCTGCCGAGATGCTATCTAGAGCTAAGAAATTCGGTTTTGCAACTACCTCTGATTTTTCTCGTCACCCCTCGCTAAACGAGGCTTATATAAAAGCTCTGAAGAGGGGAGTGAAAATCAAGATGCTTGGAGTGTCTGCTTTAGACGAAGCTAAAAAAGCTAGAGCATCCTGGTATTTGAAACAGGGCGCTGAAATAAGAATCATGCCGTCCAACTTGCAAACGACTGTAGGTACTGTAGACGATAAAGAAGTTTGCATAAGAATCGACAACAACTCGACAGACTCAGATGTTATTTGGAGCAATAATCCTTCTCTTGTAAGCATTTTCAAAATTTATTTTAAAGAACTGTGGTGTAGGGGAAAGAAATTCAAAACATTATAGGAACTTTCGTGTTGCATTTCGGGCATTTGCCATCCTTTAGATTTATTTTCATGACATCAAAGCCATTCCTCTTAATTAAGAGATTGCCACATTTCGGGCAGTAAGTGTTCTCATATTCATGACCTGGAACATTGCCTACGTATACGAACTTAAGTCCTTCTTTCAATGCTATTTCCCTTGCTTTTTCCAATGCCTTTACAGAAGTGGAAGGAACGTCTATTAGCTTATGGCTAGGATGGAAAGCAGTAAAATGCACTGGGACTTGTCCTAGTTCCTTTAGAACTAGTTTTGACAATTTTTTGAAATCTTCGTCAGTATCGTTCCAACCTGGTATGACTAGATTGACTATCTCGACATGCTTCTTGTTCTTTATCAGTTCTTTTGCTGTCTCAATAGCAGGTTCATAGGATAAATTGCTGTTGCATAGCTTTTGATAGAAATCTTTTCTTACGCTTTTCAGGTCTATGCTAACTGCATCTATGAATGGCATTAATTCTTTCAAGGCTTCTTTGGAAATGTATCCATTTGTTTTTAAGACATTCAAAATGCCTTGTTCTTTTGCAAGCTTAGCAGTATCATAAACATACTCAAACCATATTGCTGGCTCATTATACGTATAGCTTATTGACTTGCAATCATACTTTTTTGCCATTTTTACTGCTTCTTCTGGCAATATCTCTTGCGTTGATACCTCGCCAGCATTTCTATCTGATATGTCCCAATTCTGACAAAAAGTACAGTTTAAATTGCAACCAACAGTTCCCATAGAAAAACTCTTAGTTCCTGGCAAGAAATGAAACAATGGCTTTTTCTCTATTGGATCTATGTTCAATGAGCTGACCTCTGCATAGATTAAAGTGTAAAGCTTACCGTTCTCGTTTATTCTGGTTTTACAGAAGCCCTTGTTACCTTTTGATATCACACAATATCTTGGACATACCTCACATCTTAGATTTTCATTGATTTTCTTGTAAAGACGTGCCTCTTTTTTCATAAATTAAGTTTAATTTGCACAGTTTATAAAATTAGTTTAGTTAAAAAATCACGACTCCTAATAGAGCTAATAAACCTGATATAATATATTCTCCGTCAACAATTACATCGCATAAAAACTTTTTACTAACCATATGCGATGCTGAAATTCTAAATATTTAGCTACAGCTATATTATTACCTAATAGCATGTTTAGCTATATCGAAAAATATTTAAATAGGTTTTTCATATGATTATTATGAAAGAATTGAGAGATAACATAATAGTTATCATAGAAAAAAATTGGCCGGTGAGCGTTACAGAAATTGCATTTCATTTGGGCCTTTTTAGAAAAGGAATGAATGAGAAAAAAAGAAAAGCTGCAATAGGAAAGGTAATTTATCATATCAAGAAGCTAAAAGAAATTAATAAAATTAATACAAAGAAAATTGGGCAGACTGTGATAATTTGGCCAACTGAAATAGAAAAATTAAGGGTTATGAACGAGTTGATGAAATGATTAAAGAAAAATTATTTTCATATTACAAATCAATGAGACCTGAGACATGGTTTATTGGAGGTGCACCTCTAGTTTTCATGAGTATCTTGGCTTCTAATTTTAATTTATCAATTTCCATGCTTATAGGAACACTTTCATTGTTCATCATAACTATAATCTTTGTTCTAGGAGGAACTAACATGTTCAACGAGGTTTTTGATGTAGACGCAGATAAATTTAATAAACCAAATAGACCTATAGTAAGCAAAAAAATCACTAGAAAATCAGCTTTTTTCTTATCGTCAATGTTATTTATTTTAGCTTTAATATGGTCATTTTTTTTGAACATGAACATATTTTATTTGACTGCTATAGCAGTTTTTTTTGGAATAGTCTATTCTTTGCCTCACGTAAGGTTTAAAGATTATGCGTTAACTTCAATGATTACACTAGGTTCTGGTTATGGATTTTTGATACCAATATCGCCGTGGATTTTATTTTCTGAAAATAATATTTTGACTGGTTTACTTATAACAATAATAAGTTTCACATTTTTTTTCGGAACTACAAACTTTAAAGACTTTAAAGATGTTATTGGTGATAAAGTTAAGGGATCTAAAACTTTACCTTTAACAGTTGGAATCAAAAAAACTATAATGCTTATGATGCTCTTAATGACAATTATTCCTTCAATTATACTAGGATTTTATATTTACAAAAGCATCTTCCCTGTTTGGGGCTCATTGGCTTTTATATCATTTATATCTTCGTTTATCTTACTTTACAAATTAATGAAAAATTATTCGCCAGAATTTGCTTTCAAAGGTTACAAATTAACATACGTAATTTATCCTTCAATTTTTATTTTTTTGACAATAGGATTTTTGATAGGTGGTTAAATGGTATTCGACTTTTTTAAGAAACTTTTAATGTCAAGGCAACTAACATTTGAAAGAGGTCAAATAAAAATTGCTGGAGAAACTTCGATTATGGTGCATGGACCAGCATTAGTAAGATTGACCGATACGCTGATAAAAATTATGGGAAAGAAAGGTATAAATTATATTTATATATCAAGTAAAGAAGGTGGGAAAAGTTTAGGAGATGCTTATAAGAAAAAATTTCTTATTAAAGAGGTTAAATTGGCTAACTTATTAAAAGATTTAGCTGAGATGGGCGGCTGGGGAGAATTTAGTTTTATTAAGATAGATTCCTCTAATAGAAGTTTAATATGTAACGTAAATAAATCTCCTTTTGCTGAACTTACTACCCTTAAAGGAAAGAAAGTTTGTCATATGATTAGAGGTTTTCTAGCAGGAGGAGCTAGTGTTGGTTTCAATGAAGATCTTGATTGCATAGAAACTAAATGCGTAGCAGAAGGTTCTAGTTTTTGTGAATTTTTTATAAAAACCAAGAAAAATTTTAAAGAAAAGAAACTTGTTAAAGAACAGCTAACTTAATTTTAATTATTCGCTGCTTTTAACTTCAATTCCTCTATTGCTTATCTCCATTGGATAAGTGTCCTTACCGTGATTTGTCCTTCTCATTTTCCTAATCTGAAGAGAATAAAATGTTCTTTCGCCTAAACCAAGAAAGTGTAGAACTATGACACCGTCAACGACAAACTCTTCTACGCCGAACTTACCCAAAGTCTTATATTCTTCTGGCAATTCTGAAGTTATAACACTTGTAACGTCTATGCCTTTCAAACTAGATAACAATCTAAATAATTGCTTTCTAATATCAGAAGGATCCTTGTAATACATCTCAAGTAGAGAAGTAGAATCAATAGCAACTCTTTGAACTCTTTTCTCTTTAATTTCATCTACTAAAGGACCAACTATATCTGTCATTTGAAATGGATCTTGAGCTTCTAGGAATAATTTTTTTTCATCTACATATTTTTGTAAATCCCAACCAAACCTCTTGACATCACCTATAATGTCTTCAGGTGATTCTTCCAAAGTAATAAACATGCAAATTTCTCCTTTTTTCAAGCCTTCCATCAAAAATTGAACACAAAATATTGTTTTACCCGTACCAGCTGACCCAGAAATCAAGTTAGTCGAGCCTTTTACAAATCCGCCTTCCATAAGCTTGTCTAAACCGGGAATACCAGAAGTAATCCTTTCAATTGATTTAGAAGGGTTTTCAATCATTTTTACTTTAGCCTTTGCTTTCTTAGGCATAAATAGAATTTGTTAAAAGTGATATATAAATCTAAACTATGCAGTATTTGCTGCAGCTTCTCTCAATACTGCATCCTTTTGGGATGCATGTCCTAATCCTACAGCAACCACTATCATCCCAAATCCAAGGAGTGCACGTGCAACTCACGGGACATGTGAATGTCTTTGTTAGACAATTGTTTGTTTCATTACTCTCAGTCACATAACCATAACCATCAGCACAAACAATTATTGTGTCACTAGTGCCTGAACAAGTCCAACCATAGCTAAAATATTCATTACTGTAAGAACCAGCTATAAGAGAAGAAACATAATCATTGTAATAATAAGAACCGTCTACATATAGTTTTGAATAACTATAACCAGCATTATTACTTCCCTGGTTCTTTATCTTATAGTATATTGTGTTTCCTAAAGTCCAAATGTCCCCAATCATTAAATCTGGTTTAGGTATTTTAACTGTGAAATAAACTTTGGAGTATGTTGTTCCTAAACTATCTTTTGCATAAATAATAATATTATGATATCCTTCTGCTAAAGTTAAAGTTGTATTTCCTGTTATTGTAACATTTGGTTTGTTGTCTAAGCTATAGCCTATCCAAGATGGAGGCCGATTTGTAATAAATGTTAGAGGAACTGAACTTGTGTAAGTTATATTCTGAGGAGACAAAACAGATATGTTCAATGGCTCAAGCATATCATCCTTGGCTACAACCCCATTACCAAACCCAGCATATATTTTATTGTTCCATGTTTTCAAAGCTAAAACATATTCTGCTCCTGAAACAGAATTGAAAGTTAATTGCCAGTCATGACCTGGAATTCCATCCCACATGTAAATCCTATTCGCAGTTCCTGCATAAAGTCTTCCATTGTAGACTTCTAAAGAGAACATCCAATAACCTTCCCTAGTGTTAGAACCTGTATGGTCGAATACAGTGTTCCAGTTAGTTCCATCAAATTCTATCACTCTTCCACAGAAACCTGAATACCCTTGATAATAAGGACATCTCAAATTACTGTCTCTTGTTGCTAAGTATAGTTTATCATTATAAACTTTCATGCCGCTAACAGAATAGGTCTCTGTATTTTGATTTAGAATACTCCAACTCCCGTTATAAACAAATAATATTCCAGCAACACTCAGATACATCTTTCCATTGTACACTCCCATAGAATCAATACTACAGAATGGTCCTCCACAAATCGGAGTTATAATACTATTGAAGTCTGTATCCAAATGCCAATTGGATGAATTATCACAAGAACCGTTACAATAATAAAGCAATACTGGTTTGTCTAGATAAGAGCCTGCATACAATGTATTGTTATAGACACCCAACATCCTAAGATATTCAGTTGTGTACGGCTCGTCTATACTTAGTACTGGCTCTGAACTCCAAGCAGAACCATCATAAGTGTAAACCTTGCCTGGACCACCTGCAACATAAAGCTTTCCACCATAAGGTTGCAAAGACAAGATATCTAGCGGAGCTAGAATAGTATTCCAGTTACTTCCATCAAAAATATAGATTTCATTTTTATTTGATGCAAAATAAAGTTTACTATTATACTCTTCTATGTCTATGACCGGATAACTTCCAGAGTAAATTGACTCCCAGACTCCGCAAGTACAATCTGCCCTGCATATTCCGACTGAGCAGTCACTGTCCTTTTCACACTGTGCTCCACAAGTTGTTTTATTACAGGTGTGAGTTATTGCTGGATTTCCTGCCGTACATATGTCGCTGGTTTCATTGCATATACTTGTGAACGGATTTCTAAAGTCCCAAGTTGGATGATAATTGTCAGGATTATTATCACATGTTTCTATTTTTGATAGATTGAAACCAGAACAATCTCTTGATGTTCCACCAGTGCATATTCCTGCGTTACACTGATCATTCACAGTACAGAATAAACCATCATTGCATGAAGTTCCGTCTACTTTGTTTCTTGTATTTCCTGTATCTTTCCATTGATGATTAGTAACAGTATATGTACAAGCTGCTGGTTCACTACATGTATAACTTTTATAATCTTGCCAAACTTGTTCTTTCTCAGTGCACTCTCCAGTTGAAACCCATTGAGTTGTTGAAGTATCATACCAACCGTTT
>CAZYZB010000019.1:10914-16756 GCA_964651405.1 uncultured archaeon | reverse complement strand
TGCCCTCCGCACATCTGATGTCCTTCATGTTAATTTATAGAGATGGCGGTAACGAGACAACTTCACAAAACAGTTCTATCCTCACTATTGTCAAAATAAGTAACTAATCTATTAATATTTGGATGGAATTCAGTTATTCTATCATATCCTTCTCCAAGCATAAAATGTGAAGGCTTTGCTTTCAGACCTTTTCTATTCAGTGTCTTTAATATGACGTCTCTAATTTCTTGCTGACTTAGCTTGTCACAATCACCTCCTATTCCTTTCACTATAACTTCTTCTCCTTCTGTTCGTCTAACTGTGTCAACAAGATTGGATAAATTGTTTGTTAGCCTTCTTTTGTAATCTGAACTGTCATGAGGGTAAGGAGGACAAAAATGATACACCCCAGAAGGTTTGGTTCTAGCATCTTCATTTGTATATGCGCAAAATACTATGCAGGGAGTTGTAACAGACACCGTCCATAAACGGCCTTCATAGTTACCTCTCCTAAAATAACGAATGCAGTTTTCATCAACTAAAAAATTATATGGTTGTTTCCAATGGATGTCGAAAGGATTGTATTTAATTTTTTCAACATCGATCATTTCAGCCTTTTCAATACTGTCACCTTTACCAAACCATTTATCAGCTTCTTGCCCAGGAGATAGTGTAGGTTCTTTTACATCAAAAAATGCAAATGCATCATTTTCAACGAAAATTTCTACTGCTGGCAGTAATTCCTTTTTCAACGCTTGTATAACTCCTGATTGCATAAATATTAAAAACAATAAAATCTATTTAAATGTGATTAAATTGTTCAAATCCTGCCCTCCGCATTTTCTTCATGGAGGGCGGCAATAATAAGCAAGATTCTCTAAATAATAATTATGATGAGAGAAAATAAGGTTGTATTATGAATGTGAAGAACCTGATAAAATCTGTACAAGAGATCGTAAAGAGAGCAAATACTCTGAAGGATAAACATACTTCTGAAAAAAATGCCCCTGTTAATTATGCCTGTGTTTTTTGTCAAAACGATGAGCAATATGATAGTTTAGTGGCTCTTGCACAAGAAATTGGCAAGGTGATTGAGGAAACGCTAACTGGTCCATTATTTCATATTCAACCATTAGATACAATCGCAGGAAAGCTTCAGTTGTTAAAAATCCGAAAACCAGATGCAACAAGGCCTGAGCTAGGCGACGCTGACTTTACGGTTTCAAATTATCCTGAATTCAAGAAGAAATATTTATCGCAAAAGGGTTTCAGCTTAATAATTCGCAAAAGTTTTGAGATGATTGAGCTAACAGATTCAAAATTTAATGTAAGAGCGTACTTTTCAAACCCGCCCTTGAACAAACAACTCAAAATTAGATAGCATCAGGTATTAGTAATCAAGTGGGCTCAAATACTGAGGGATAAAAAATGAAGAATAATGAATGCACAATTTATATTATAACAAAGAAAGGTAAAGTGTTACAAAGTTATTGCAAAGGGAAGAACGGTTGGATGCAAACCAGTTCAAAAGGTATAGCCCGTCATCTCACCGCAGAACAATTATTATCACATATCTTGCCACCGCTTGCAATCGGACATGTTAATGTTAGAGTGGAACCCGACAAAAAAATTAAAAAAATTCTTGAGAAAAAACTATGATTGAAAGGCAAAATGAAAAATAACTCTTAAATTTCATTAGTTATATAATGATGATATGGATATCGGTAACGTTGAAGGTTTGAAATGGTCTGGAGGGAAAGACGGTATTCTTATCTCAGAACCATCAATTAGGACATCAGGATATAAAATGGCCGCTGTTTGGCTACCATCTAGAATGAAGTACGAGTTGAATGGAAATGATTCAATTGTTGTGGCTTTGAGGGGGCATTTGACCGAACCTTCTGAATTGAAAACTTTAAACTCGTTTATCATAAAAAATGCGATCCTAAAGTCAGGTAGTGATGGAACATTGCTGTGGATTTGTGAAGATATCGGTGATAATAAAATCATGAAAGACAAAATTTCAGGGCTGCCTCTCCATTGGGAGCATATAAGAAATTTAATACCAACAAGAGAATTCGAAAGAAAAGATATGTATTATTCAAGACCTCAGATTCATTTAGATGGCTATCGGATAAACTTTTGGTATGCTGGACCAAATGTACACTGTGGAATACATGATCATTCTGATGAAAAAGTTCCATTTCTAGAGATTCACACGCAATTGAGGGGTTTCGGATGGATGGAAACTTTTAGGGAAAAAAACTATGAAACAATTGAAAAGAAAGTTCCTATGAATGTTGGTTTTACACATGAACCTTTTTGGAATATGAAAAAGAAATCAATTCGATATCCATTGCATCAATATGAAGCAGGTTCGGATGGAGCGCTGTGGATGGTCTTTGAAGATACAAAAATCTAATTCGAAAATTATTTATTAAATTCAAATCATGTCATAGTTTGAATTATCTTTACAATCATTTTAACAATATAGATACGAACCACGACCATGTAGCATGCCCTCCGCACACATGAACTCCATTTAATCTCACCTTCTTCTTAAATAGCAACTGAGAAGAAGATTCATTAACGAGCATTTATGAAGCATTGATTAAACTTCAAACCCTTTCTTGCCTACTAAAGGTACGAATGCCATATCAGCAATGCATTCTACTTCTGGGCTTTCCTTACTTGCCTCAAAAAGAAAAACTCTACCGCCACCCCAATGTTCTTTTAGTGGAATGACCAATCTTCCTTTATTCTTCAATTGCTTTAATAAAATCTCTACGTCATAACCAGCAGGAGCAGAAGAAGCCATATAGATTGCATCAAAATCATCTCCATCTTTGAATCCTTCTGAAGCATCCCCAAAATGTACATGAACATCGGCCATATCAACCTTGTTCTTAACCTTTTTAATGTTTCTTTCAGCAAGTTTGGACAATTCTTCGATTATTTCAAAAGAATGAACCTCACCTCTTCCCATTTGCGTAGCAACCGTTGAGGCATGATAGCCACAGCCAGAGCCTATTTCTAAAACTCTTTCATCAGGTTTTAGATTTAAGACTTCATTAAATATAGCAACAACATATGGGGCTGAGCAAGTTTGTCCATAACCAATTGGTACCGGTTCTAACTCGTAAGGTGACTGAGATTGTATAAATTCCGCCCTGTCAATTTTCTTCATAGCAGAAAAAACATCATCTCTTATTAATCCGTTTCCATACTTTTTCATAAAATCTATCATTTTTTCATTGCTTCCAAAGGTGTGTTCATCTACACTACTCATGAAACCATTAAACTTTTCTCTTCTTTCACTTGACTTTTCAACTGTCATGTAAAATAATTAAAAGAAAGCAATTTAAACTTGATTTAATACCAAAATTTGCAATTTCCAATTATCTATAATTATTTGATATACACATATAATTAAAAGACATCAAAAAATCAAGAAGAATGCGGGTTTAATTGAAGTTCTAACGTACCCTCTGCACAGAAATTTTTAGTCAGCCAACAAATGTTCTTTGCGGATAAACAAGCTTCTAACAAACCAATACATTGCATAAAGTTCGAATGAAAATGGAAAGTAGCCTAAATATCCTAGGACAGGCATCTCAAAGATTTTGAAAAAACCTACAAACGGAATATCATATGTCCATTTAGGTATGGCCCAGTAATTCCAAAATTCCCACAAAACCCCTAGTATAATGCCTGATAGTAAGAGCGATAGGGGAGTTGCTAGTTTTCCTTCTCTTAGATGGCCAACTATGCTTGGCTGTTTGTGCAAGTAGTTTATCGGGTCTAATATAAAGAAGAAACTTAGCCAAACCAACGGGAATGCAAATGCGGGTATGATTGCAGGTGCTATAAAGAAAATAACTCCAAAGAATATCATAAAGTGCAAAAATCTTTTTGTGATTTTATATTTTTTGTGGAATTTGTTCTTGTCGAACAAATGAACGGATTTTATTAGTTCAAAGGTTTCGAACAATGCAGGCAGCACTGTTGCAAAGGACAGCGCTCCAAACAAGATTTTTTGATTATTCAAGCCCTCAAGTCCAGAGTAGTTCCAATTTCTAACACCCATATTAACGAATTCAAAGCTCCACCAAAAAATCATTGAAAGCAAAAACATGCCCAGAATCTGCTGGAATCTGTTGCTTATCAAAGAATTTCCCCTAAGCTTGAAGACCAGAGCGTCCACAGTCAATATGTAGCCAAGCCAGACAGTGGGGAAATACCAGTTTGCAAAAGGCTGTATTTTCAAGAAGAAGTTTACTTCAACTGCTATTATTAGCAAAATGCCTATCAAACCATACTTTCTAAACATATTAAAATATAATGTAACTATATTTAATATAAATTAAGGGTTATGCTGATTAACGTGACCGAACAGAAAAGAGATATACATGTAGCCATAATACCTGACGGAAACCGCCGCTGGGCTAGGAAAAGGAATAAGCCAGAGTGGTATGGCCATCTTGCTGGAGCAAAGAAGATGGAGAAGTTTGTGGACTGGGTACTAGAGCATCCTGAAATAAAAATGGTTAGCATATATGGCTTGTCAACTGAAAATTTACAAAGAGATGGAAAAGAATTAAAAAAGCTTTGGGATATTTATAAAAGGGAAATTAAAAAATTACGTTCTTCTAAAAAAATCAAAGAAAATAACGTTAGAATAAATATTATAGGCGAAGAAGCTTTTTGGACTCCTAGTTTCAGGCATGCTGCAAAGTCTGTAATGAAAACTACTGAGAATTATACAAAAAATGTTCTTAATGTTTTAATTGCATATGGCAGTCAATCCGAGATATTGACCTCAATTAAAAAAGTTGCAAAAGCTGGTGTAAAGGCAATTCCTCCTTTGAAGGATGCCTTAATAAACTATTTGATGGTAAATAGGCCTGCAGACATGATAATAAGAACTGGTGGCCAGCAAAGGCTAAGCAATTTTCTCTTATATCAAGCAGCTTATGCTGAAATATACTTTACTGATACCTTGTGGCCAGATTTCTCAAAAAAAGAGTTTGAGAAAATCTTAAAATGGTTCTGGGAACAAGAGCGTAAGTTCGGCAGATAGTCATTCAGGCTTCATGAAAGGGAAGAATATTACATCTCTTATAGAAGTCGAATTTGTAAGCAACATTATCAGCCTATCTATGCCTATTCCCATTCCTCCCATTGGCGGCATGCCATATTCTAGAGCTCTTATAAAATCTTCATCTAAGGCTTCTGTCCAAGGCTCATTAACCATTTTCCTTATTTTAACTTGCTCTTCTAACAACTTCTTCTGCATTATTGGATCATTTAGCTCGGAGTAAGCATTACCCAGTTCTAAGCCACAAGCATAAGGCTCAAATCTTTCTATAAATTCAGGATTGCCTCTTTTTAGTTTGCAAAGTGGAACTGTCTCCTTGGGGTAATCCATCACTATTGTTGGATTAATTATTTTTTTATCAAAGCTTCCAAACAATGCATTTATTATTTCACCTCTTGTCATCTCATCAGGTATTTCTACTTTATGCTTTTTAGCAACTTTTCGTAATTCCTCAACTTCCATTTTACTAACATCTTCCCCAAGATATTTTTTAATAGCATCAACCATTGTAATTCTTTCCCATATAGCCAGGTCTATCTTATGCTCCTGATATTCTATTTTTGTAGTTCCAAGGACCCTTTCAGCGACGAATTTTATTAATTCCTCAAAAATATCCATGACATTATTGTAATCAATATATGCTTTGTAAAATTCTAGCATTGTAAATTCTGGGTTATGCTTTAGGTCTATTGCTTCATTTCTAAAGTCTTTTGATATTTCATAAACAGCATCATGGCCGCCAGCAACGAGTCTTTTTAAGTAGAG